>JALTEW010000171.1 GCA_027073795.1 bacterium
ACTTTTCGGCCCGGCGGGGTGTTCAATGCCTCGAAAAAGAGTGGCATCAGCCAGCGTTTGTAAAAGCTATCCGGCTCGGTATGGTGGTCCTGATATGCCTGCCACAAGGTCTGAACAAAGCGGTCGTTCTCCCCCAGCCATCCCTTTTTCTGAACGAATCCCAGGAAGATGATGCGAATGGCAAAGAGGAGGGCAAAGTCTTTCTTAAGGGTTTCGTCTTCCGTGCCGACAACCGACGCTGCCACCTTTTGGTATGTCGGTTCAAATTCTTTGTAAAATTCCTCCGTGACAGCGGCGATGGAAAAGGCCTCCTGGACGCCCTCGGGGGAAGAGAAGTCCGCCCTTCCAATCTGGAGGAGAAAGGTCTTGTTGGGAAGCTCGGGGGAGACATAATAGGTTTGCCGCCGGAAATCCGAATAGGCCCGGTGCGTCCCCATGTAAAGGGCGGTGACAAGACTGAAACGAAAATGCCCCTGATCGTCATAAAACACGAAGATGCCGGCGTCATACGATTCATCCTTGAGGATCCTTTTCGCGAGCTCATATTGTCGCTTTTTCCCGCTGCGTTCCGTCAATCCTTTCAAGGACCTGGCTGCCACCACGGCCAACTGGTGTTCGTCTTCGTATGGAATTTCCCCGACTTTTACCAAATTGGCAAAAGGGTGATCTTCTTTGAGGTAATAGAAAAGATCCTCCATCTCAGGCCGAAACCGCCCGCTCGCCGCCCGGAAAAAGGCGGTGAGGTTTTGAGGGCTAAAAGAATCCATGAGTTGCTGAAGGTGTAAGAACGTATTCATGCACTTGCCTCTATTTTTAGTAGGGTTGAAATTCCGGGGACACCATACCTTATATCTTTCACCGGGCCGGGCTTCTTTTTTCTAAGCATACGGGGAATTATGCCAGTCAGGTATTATTTCCAACAATGGCCTGACTTTTACAAGTTTTTCTTTAAATTTCTTTCTGGTCATAAGTTCCCCTCTGCTTAATTGGACGTCTGTTTAATTATCAGGATGAACTGATTTTATCAAATCCTTTTCCCATAAGGATAGGACATTTTTATGTAAAGAATGAGATGCTTCAATCTGAGACGAAACGCTGTCCTTAACATCCGACCTGAATCTGAAGATATATTTCTATCCTGAAGTCCTCTTTGATTCCCGGTTTTTATCTCCAGTATGGCTTCATTTATCTCTGTTGTACTGCTTCATAACCATCTATATGTGGAACATCATTTCGGTGAAACTTCAGATCGTGAAGGATAAGAAGCCCATTTATCTTTTACCCCTTTTATCCGTGTTCGTCTGTGCAAATCCGAGTTTCTCATTATCCTGGTTGCCTTTTGGCGACAAATAAAGTATTATCCGCAAAATTTTGCTAAGGAGTTGGCTCATGCTCAAGTTCATGCGGCAACATGCTACTTCATGGTTTATTAAGATTGCTCTGGGTTTGATCATCATCGTTTTTATCTTCTGGGGTGTTGGAGGATTCAGGGGCAATGAAGAAGCAGTCGTGGCAAAGGTGGGAGACACCATTATTGATATCAAAACCTACCGGGATGCCTATCAGAAAATGGTTGAATACTATCGTAAGCAGTACAAATCTCAGTGGAATGACCAGTTGCTCAAATTGTTTGATGTCAAGCATCGGGTGTTGAATCAGCTTGTCAACGAGGTATTGATTGCCCAGGAGGCGAAGCGTCTCCATATTACTGTCAGTGAAAAGGAAGTGGCGGAAAGCATTGAATCGATGCCTGCCTTTCAGAGGAATGGGCATTTTAGCCGCCGGCTTTACCTCGACCTGCTTCGGTATAACCGCATTGAACCGGCGGACTTCGAACAGTCCAAGAAACGTGAGTTGCTTTATGAAAAGGTGAAGAGCCTTGTGGCAGAACCTGCTTCCTTTGTAACCTCGGAGGAGCTGAACAGCCTTTTAACCCTTCAGTATGAAAAGCGGCGTCTGACATACGTGAAAATCCCGGCGAAGGATTTTGTGGACAAGGTAAAGGTGACCGAGGCAAGTCTGAAGAGATATTACAACGTGCATAAAGAGGCGTATCGCCAGCCCGAAAGGGTTATAGTGTCTTACTTGTTATTTGAACCGAAGGATTATACCGATCGTGTGAAGGTGTCCGATGAAGAGGTGAAAAGGTATTATGAGACCTATAAGGATGCGTATCGGGTCCCCGAAAGAGTCCGCGCGCGGCATATCCTTTTTCGCCTTCCGCCCAATCCAAAGAGGAAAGATGTGGAGACGGCCAGGAAGAAGGCTCTCAAGGTAGAAAAGTTAGCAAAGTCCGGGAAGGATTTTGCCAGGCTGGCGCAGAAGTATTCGCAAGGGCCCACCGCAAAAAATGGGGGAGACTTGGGGTATTTTACGAAGGGGATGATGGTGAAACCGTTCGAGGAGGCGGCGTTCTCGATGAAAAAGGGGGAGATCAGCGACCCTGTGAGAACCCCGTTCGGGTTTCATATTATCAAGATTGAGGATAAACAACCCGCCCACACGAAATCCCTGAAAGAGGTTAAGAAAGAAATTGAGAAGAAATTAAAGCTGGAAAAGGCCAAAGATATTGCTTTAAAAGAGGCGGATATGGCTTATACGGAACTTTACAACCATCCGGATATGGTCGCATACGCCAAAAAGTATCGCCTGAAGATCTATAAGTCGGAGCCTTTTTCCAGGGACACCCGTGCAGGGGCGGGGATCATTCCCGAAAGGCCTTTTGTGGATGCGGCATTTAAGCTGAAAGAGGGAACAATTTCTACCATTCTTGTCTTGAAAAGAGGTTATTGCCTGATGCAGCTTGATAACAGTCAGCCATCGAAGATTCATCCGCTGGAAGAGGTTAAAGCTAAAGTTGAAAGGTCTGTCAGGGAAGGGAAGGCCCTGGAAATGGCCCGTGCCAAAGCGGTGGATTTGATCGAGGCGCTTGAAAAGGGAAAGACCCTCCCCGCCGTGGCGGCAGGTGAAGGGTTGAAGGTCAGAAAAACGAAATTGTTTGGAATGATGAATCCTACTGACCCTGATCTTGGAACGGCATTATCGGGGGCGATTAACGAAGTTGCCCTTTTGACAAAAGAAAACCCAATCGTTGCGCGTCCGCTTCCTCTGGGAAAGACGGGGTATGCTGTTTGCGTGCTTGACGAGGTGGTTCCACCGGACGCCAAAAAATTAGAAAAAGAGAGGAAGATCCTTAGGGATCAGATGCGTCGCGTGAAGGGGGAAAAGGCTCTTCAAAGCTGGCTGGAATCCCTTAAAAAGAAGACGAAGATCGAGGTTCGTCAAAAGGTGTTGGATTCCTTTTCATAAAATGGGTTAGGGCCTTGAGGCTCTTAATCTTATCGTAGTGTCCTATGCGGGCCTGCTGAATACACTGGTGAAGAGTTTCAATGGAGGATTGGTAGGTCTTCAAATCCACGGGATAAGGATGCCCATCCTTGCCTCCATGGGCAAAACTGAAAATTTCCGGTTCCTCGAAGCTGGGAGTCTCTCCATACATAAGCTCAGATAACAGTGCCAAGGCCCGCAGAGTTTTGGGGCCGACCCCTCGTGTTAGAAGAAGGTTTTCAAAATTCTCCGGAGGATTTTCGTAGGTTTTGAGAAGGGTTTTTTCGAGATGGCTCGGATGAAAGGCCTCTGCGTAGATGGGGTGGTGTCTGGGGAGGCTGAGGGTGTCAACCTTTTTTATCTCTCGTATCAGTTTGTCTGGAGCCATGTGTGAGAGCATAAGCATACCGCTTCGGGAAGCACTGCTCTCATGATCGACAAGATTCAGGATTGTTTTCTGCCGGTGGTTGCTCAGGATGGCATTGTGAGGGCTGTCCACAAATGAAGTCACCGCGTCACTCAACCAGTGATAACGTCTCGCGTATCGATTAACTTCATGCATGCCCTGTTGAATCACAGCCCATTTTCCCTTTTTTGTAAAGAAAAAGACGTGATGATAAAGCTGATAGCCATCCTGGATACCGGCCGAATCAACCTTGGCAACCAAGCGGCTGGTCCGGATGAGCTGAATCCCACAGGGCAACCCTGCTTCCTCGCAGTAGCGGGAAATTTCTTCGGGCGTTTTTCGGGAAGTTTTCCCCTTTCCACCCGCCGCATAAAGTCCCCAGGTTCTTCCCCGCTCTCTTAGGGCCACCTTGATAGCCCCACAGGTGGTGGTGGTCAGGCCACTGCTGTGCCAGTCAAAGCCAAGGGCGCAGCCGAAGGCCTGGAACCAGAAGGGATTGGAGAGATGCCTTAGAACTTCGTCTGCCCCATGATCCATAACCATAAGCTCCAGAACTGATGCGCTCAGTGCCACCATTTTCCCAAACAGCCACCGAGGGGCTTTCCCACCATGGAGGGGGAGATATGTGACTCCCGTTTTCACAATTTTGATTATAGCAAAAGAGTGGGGAAAAGCAAAAGACAAGTGAATGTCAGGGCTTTGTGTGAAAAAGCCAGTATCTATTTTAGGGAACGTTATTAAATGCTTCACTATTATCCCTGATTATCTGTGGTTTCCGAATCGCTTTTGAAGTGGCCAACGTCGTGACTCATTTGTATTGTGTTTTTACGGGGCAAATGGCTTATGGAAAATGTTCCTTGACAGGGGCGATTTCGTCTGATAAGAGGGGTTTAGGTTTAAGATATTCTTCTCTGTCGGCGTAAGGGAAACCGGTGAAAGTCCGGTGCGGGCCCGCCGCTGTGACCGGGGACGAAAGCCGCATAGGACCACTGCTGGATGGTGAAAATCTGGTGGGAAGGCGCGGGGAGTAGGGTGATCCGGAAGTCAGAAGACCTGCCGAGGGAAGACAGCTCCGCTGAATGCCTTCGAGGAACGAGGCAGGGGTTGTAAAAGCAGAGGATGAAAAACGGCATCCCCGAACACTTATGTTCGGGGATTTTTTATGGGTAAAAGCAAACGAAGGGAGGTGAAATCATGAAGACAGGAGCCATTTTTTACGTAACGGGAGAGCGTCCCCTTAGGGAGGGTGTAGAGGCCATGGAGATCGCAAGAAAACTGGGTATCCAAGCGGACAAGGCCACGCTGGTTTCAACAACGGAAGGGTATGAGGATATCGTTGATGCCTGGTGGATGCTTTTGACCAAAGGGATGAGTCACGTGGTTTGCTACGTGGTATCAACCATGGACGGTAGGAATTTCAAACTCTATAGACAGCCGTTGCGGTTGTGTGGGTGAGAAAGGAGGGGATAAGTACACAGGCTGATTTCTAACAAAGTGGAGGCAGGAGGTATGAGCAAAAAAGCGGGTTTAATCTTTTTGGTAAGTGTGTTAGTGTTGGCAACCGTATCAACGGGTTTTACCATGGGAAAACGGGAGAACAAAAAGGCCATTGTTCTGGCGAATTTCGGGACCACATACCTTTCAGCCCTGAAGGCGATTACCACCATTCGGGACGAGGTTAAGAAGGATTTTCCAAGGGTCGAGGTACGTGTTGCCTTTACCTCGAACATCATCCGCAAGATCTGGCACAAACGCCGGCATGACACCGCCTTTATGAAGGAACACGGGGATGAGTTGAAGGAGTTTCTCTATGTCAAGGGACCCTTGGCCACCATCGCGGATCTTCAGGATGAGGGATATCGAACCATTATCGTCCAGCCAACCCATGTTTATTCGGGGGAGGAATTCGCCGACCTATGTGCCTATGTCCATGGGCTGAACACTATTCATACCATCAAGGCCAAGTACATGCCCTTCGAGAAATTGGTTGTAGGGCGCCCCGCTCTGGGGACCTATGGGCCGGTCCACGATTATCACAAGGACATGGAAATGGCTGCCAAGGCCCTGAAAGACGATGTGGCCCTCGCGAGAAAGGCCAAGGCTGCCCTGGTTTATATGGGGCATGGGAATGAGTTTTTCAGCACAGGAATCTATGCGGAGTTCCAGGAGGTGATGCAACGAACCTACCCCGATGTGAAGATATTCATCGGGACAGTCGAGGGGTTCCCGTCACTGGACGACGTGGTTGGTGCGTTGAAACACGCAAAAGTTAAAAGGGTGGTTTTGAAACCTTTAATGATTGTAGCGGGAGATCACGCCAATAACGACATGGCTGGAGATGACAGGGACTCCTGGAAAAATACCCTTAAGAAAATGGGCATTTATGTTACCCCTATCCTGCACGGTCTCGGTGAAAATCGCGACTGGGCGCGGATTTATGTCCAGCACATCAAGGATGCCGCAAAGGACAACGGGATTGAATTTTAGGACCAATGGTTGACTTTGTAAGAGGCGCCTCGCACCGGCGGCGGGGCGTCTTTATCTTTTTAGCTCTTAGCCTGTCTCTGGTGCTGGTTATCTTATTATCGACGGGGATGGGGTATATCCGAATCGCACCCCTCACTGTTCTCAAGGTGGTTTTTTCCAAGCTGAGCGGCAACAAACAAATGCTCAAGGGGCTCGATAGAATTTTCCCTTATGTGATATGGGATATCCGCCTGCCGCGCATCCTCACAGCCGCGATCGTGGGATGTGGCCTTTCTATCTCGGGGGTAGTTTTTCAGGGAATCCTGTTGAACCCTTTGGCTGACCCTTATACCTTGGGAATTTCTGCCGGTGCGGCTTTCGGGGCCTCCATTGCTCTTCTGATGGAGATCCCCCTTTTGGGTGCCTATTCGGTTCCGATTTTCGCCTTTATTGGGTCACTGTTCACCCTGCTGTTCGTTCTCTCTATTTCCTCATTCGAAGGGAGGATTGCTTCCAACAACCTGATTCTGTCAGGCATTATCGTGGCAACGGTTCTGTCAGCTGGTATCAGCTTTATCAAGTATGTGGCGGATGAACAGGTTAGTGTGATTGTCTTTTGGCTTTTGGGTAGCTTTAACTCCCGCACGTGGATCGATGTCTTTTTGACCTTCGTGATTGTAGTATCCGGTGGCCTTTTCTGTTTTTATTTCTCCCGTGACCTGAATGCCATGGCCCTGGGTGACAGGATCGCCATGTCGCTGGGGGTCCATGCCAATCGAATCCGCGTGGCGCTGCTTGTGGCGGCGTCCCTGATTGCCTCGGTCTGTGTGGCTGTTTCAGGAATTATTGGGTTCGTCGGGCTGGTCATTCCCCACCTGATGCGCTTTATGGTGGGCCCAGACAATCGAATCCTGATTCCCACCTCGGCTCTGTTAGGAGGAAGCATGCTTCTGATCGCCGATACCGTGACGCGGGCGGTGCTTCCGCATGAAATCCCTATCGGTGTCTTGACGGCCATCATCGGGGGACCGGTTTTCTGCTACGTCTTCAGAAGACAGCGGAGGGTGATGATTCATGGGTAATCCGGTCTTTGACATTACAGGGCTTCGGTTTGGCTTTGGAAGTCACACCGTCGTTAACGGACTCGATTTAAAGATCGAACCCGGACACTTCTACGGCATCGTTGGTCCCAATGGATGTGGAAAGAGCACTCTCCTGATGCTGATGATGGGATATTATCAGGCAACGGAAGGGCATATCCTTTTTGATGGACGCGAAATCTCAAAATATTCCAGGCGTCACCTCGCCAGGAAAATGGCCCTGGTCCCCCAGGATTTTACGATAAACTTTGATTTTTCCGTACGGGATATCGTGATGATGGGGCGCTATCCCTACCTCCCCAGGTTTGCCACCCCAAGCCGGGAAGAGGTCGAAAAAGGTGGCGCCATTATGAGCGAGATGGGTATTGCCACGCTGGGGGGCCGTTCGGTCCTCGCGTTGAGTGGTGGGGAAAAGCAGCGGGTGGTTTTTGCCCGCGCCCTCGCACAGGATACGCCAGTGCTCCTGCTGGACGAAGCTACTTCAAACATGGATATTCATCACACCCTTCACACCCTTGACCGGGTTACGCAGCGGGTCTTGGCGGGCAGAACAGCTATCGGGGTTTTCCACGATCTGAACCTCGCTGCCATGTACTGCGACCGGATGGTTTTTATGGCAAAAGGGCGCATCCTCACGCGGGGAGAAACCAGTGAGGTCTTTTGTGAGGACATGATAGAAAAGACCTTTAGGGTTAGAGGAAGAGTTATCGCCCATCCGTTTGCAGCGGGTAAACAGGTGGTTTTTCAAAAGCAGAGTATGTTATGAAACGATTATGCATCATTATCTTCATGGTTGCGCTGGGAATTGGTGCGATTTGTGGTGCCTCACACGCCCTGATGATCAAAGATGCGAGCGGTCTGACCGTAACGGTTAACCCCCCTTACAAACGCATCATTTCCCTCTATGGGGCCCATACAGAGAACCTGTTTGCCCTTGGTCTGGGCAAGGAGATTATTGGCGTCTCCCGGCATGAGGCCTATCCACCGGAGGCGACGCGGAAACCGGCCTTCAGCTATCATGACGACGCAGAGAGGTTTCTATCAGCGCATCCCGACCTTGTCCTGATACGCCCCATGATTGCCCGGGGCTACCCGAGCTTGATTGAAAAGTTGAGGAAGGCTGGAATTACCGTGGTTTCCCTACAGCCCCGCACCGTTGGTGAAATGTTTGATTACTGGAAGACGCTGGGGGTTTTGACGGGACGGAAAGAAGCAGCGGAGGGGATGATTCATCGTTTCGAAGGGGAGCTGGATATTATTGAGCGAATGGTATCCCGCATTCCAAAAACTGAACGCAAACGGGTTTATTTTGAGTCCATTCATTCCCGGATGAAAACCTTCGCTCCCTCTTCTATTGCCCTTTTCGCCCTGAAAACAGCTGGTGGAATTAATGTGGCTGCCGACGCGAAATCGACCCACGGCACCAACATTGCTGATTACGGGAAGGAGCACATCCTTTCCCATGCCCATGAGATCGATGTTTTCCTGTCGCAGCGGGGTGCCATGAACCATGTGACCAAGAGAAGGATCTATGAAGAAGCGGGGTTTGAGGCCATCAAGGCGGTCAAAAACAGGCAGGTGTATATCATTGACGAAATGATCGTCTCACGCCCCACGCCACGCCTCACGATCGGGATCTATCAGATAGGTCGGTTTCTCTATCCTTCCGTTTTTAACGATGTAACGTCTCTGACATATGACAAGTTTCTCACGCGGGCACGTTTTGCAGAGATGTTTATAAAAATGGCGGGGATTCCCTTCACGACCCCTATCTATCGTCGCATCACAGCCATGAAAAAGAAGGTGAAACACCTCTATGGGGATTTCAAGGATGTGGATTACCGCCGGATAGCCGCCACCTTTATCGAAACGGCTGTGACAAGGGGTTTGTTCAGAGATATTCAGGGCAACCGGTTCTTCCCTGATAGATACGTACGACGATGTGATATTGCTTACAGTCTATTCGTTGGGCTCGACCTTCCGGAGGCGAAGCCATGCAAAGTGATTGACGTTCCGGCTGATGGGCCGTACTATCCCTATATCACCGCGGTCTCGGGCCTTGGCATGATGAAGTTATCAAAAGGGAAATTCTTTCCCGGTCACACCGTTACAGGGCTCCAAACCTATAAGATCTTGAAAAGAGCCCTGAAACTGATAAAAAGTAAAGGGAATAAACATTTATGAAGAAAGGGCTTGGAACTTTTTATGGAATTGGTGTGGGACCGGGTGATCCGGAGCTTATAACCGTCAAGGCCGCGAAAATTCTTGGTAAGCTAAAGGTTGTCTTCACTGCGGCGTCCACGAAAAATAATTACAGTGTGGCCTACGAAATTGCGAAGTCCTACATCCCGAAGACGGTGGAAATCGTTCCGCTGCCATTCCGGATGACCCTGAAACATACGGCGCGGCGACAGGCACGGGAGGAAAACGCAAAAAAGGTGCTTCAGGTCCTGAGCCAAGGGGAAGATGCCGCCTTTTTGACTCTTGGGGATCCCCTTACATATTCCACGTTCAGTTACCTGGCCAAGGCCTTAAAGGGCATTGAACCAGACCTTTCCATACAAACCGTCCCCGGTGTGACCTCCTACCAGGCGGCTGCCTCCCGGCTGCTGGTGCCACTTGCTGAAGGGGAAGAATCCATGCTTGTCCTTTCTGGATCCCAGGGCGGCGCGGCCTTGAGAGAAGCCGCTGGCAAAGTAGATAATATCATTATGCTTAAGGCATACAAGAACTTCGAAAATATTCTGGCGACCCTCGAGGAGTTGAACCTTGTGGATCACACCATCGGCATCAGCCGTTGCGGGCTGGACGGGGAAGAAATCATCACGGACATCCGAAGATTCAAGGACCATCATCCCCCCTATTTCACCCTGCTAATTATCAAATCAGGAATGCTGCATGAAAGCTCTTGTATAGAAACTTGTCAAGGTAACATTTGATACGCAAGTCATTTGACAACCTATCCTGTTAAGTATAGATTTTGTTAAACAGCCACGATATTATTAATGAGATGGTGACCAATCATATAATCTACTTAGGGGATTCTAGAAAAATGACCGGAGTGAAGGACGCTTCGGTCCATCTCGTTGTTACCTCTCCGCCCTATTGGCAGTTAAAAGATTATGGGAATGAGAATCAGATAGGATTTGACGATTCCTACGAGAGCTATATTAACCATCTGAACCTGGTCTGGAAAGAATGTCATCGTGTGCTTCATCCAGGGTGTCGCCTCATTGTTAATATCGGAGATCAGTTTGCCCGAGCCGTCTACTATGGCCGCTACAAGGTTATTCCCATCAGAACTGAGATTATACGTTTCTGCGAAACCATTGGCTTTGATTACATGGGGGCAATCATCTGGCAGAAAAAAACAACGATGAATACCACAGGTGGCGCGACGGTGATGGGATCCTATCCCTACCCACGGAATGGAATTGTTGAGATTGATTATGAGTTTATTCTTCTATTCAAAAAACAGGGCAGGCCACCCAAGGTGGACAGGGAAGCGAAAGAAAACTCCCGTTTAACGAAAGAGCAGTGGAAAGAGTATTTTTCCGGACATTGGTATTTCAATGGGGAGCGGCAAAAAGAGCATATCGCCATGTTTCCCGTAGAACTTCCAAAACGTGTTATCGAGATGTTTACATTCAGAGGGGAAACGGTTCTTGATCCCTTTCTGGGGAGTGGGACGACCACAGAGGCGGCGATCCTTTTGGAAAGGAATTCTGTCGGATTTGAAATAAACAGAGATTTCCTTAAAACTATCAAGTCTCGCTTGAAAAAGTATCAGCAATCTACCATTTTCAGATCTGGCTGCGAGATAGTGTATAAGCAAGAATCCTCACCGGATATAAACTGGGAAGAAGAAATTGACAAGTTGCCCTACCGCTTTCACGATTCGGTCCGTTTTGACAAAAAGATAGACCCAAGAAAAATGAGATTTGGTTCAAAGGTAGCAATAAGCGACGTAATAGAAGGGAATAACGGAAGAGAAGATTATTTTTCCGTAAAAAAAATTATCGATGTCAATCTCTTGCAATTGAACAACGAAATAGTTGTTCGCCTGATAGGGGTTAAGCCAAAGGGAGGGAAAGAAAAGGAAGCCCTTGAGTTCTTGAAAAAAAAGATAGGGAAAGGAAGGATTTATTTAAGATTCGATACCCATAAATATGACCAACAAAATCGTTTGCTGGCATATCTTTACATGAAAAACAAGACCTTTGTGAACGCGCATTTGATCAAGAAAGGTTTGGCGGAGATAGATTCGGAAATTCCCTTTCGATTAATGTCAAAGTTTTACAAACTGAAGCAAGGATAGACCCTTGAAAAAGGAATTCAAAATTTCCAACGTTGAGATCAAAGAGCTCCTTGGGGCTCCAGACTTGGATCTTCCAAAATATTCCACACAGATTATCAACCTTGCGAATCAGAACGCTCAGGCAACCCGTCCAAGAATCGTTGGACGTTTTCAGGAGGCGATATTAAAAAGGGTGGCCAATATTCTGGGCAAGCCCTATCGATTAGCCAATCCAGATGAAGAAGCTTAACCATAATTTACCATAGAGGTAAAAGTTAGCTTTTCATCACTTTGTTTTTCTTTCATAACCCCGCCGTGTCACCATTTTCCTCCCATTTGGCGTGTCTAGAACGAAGGTGTCATCGTTTCCGATAATGACAATGGAATTCATGTTGATTTCTTCATCAAGGAAGTCCTTAAGCGTGGAAATGACCGCGTGCTGGCCTGTCCGCAGGGCATGGGTAACGATGGCGACAGGCGTGTCAGGGGCACGGTGCTTGAGAAATGCCTCTTGAAGCAGGGCGATGAGGCGAGTTCGTTTCCTGCTTTTTGGATTATAGATCACCGTTACCATGCCGGAGGCCGCTGCCGTTTGGATGCGAGAGATCACCGTTTCCGTGGGTGTAAGTAGATTGGAAAGGCTCAGGGTAATATAATCATTCGTTAGAGGGGCTCCAACAACGGACGCGGCGCTTACCGCTGCGGTGATCCCGGGTGAGATCTTGATGTCAAACCTCTCATTTACTTGCCCGGAAAGCTCGAGGGCAAGTCCGGCTAGGCCATAAACCCCCGCGTCGCCGGATGCGACAAGCGCGACGTTCTTTCCCTCTGCTGCGGCATTGATAGCGGCCTTGACACGTTCAATCTCTTTTGTCATCCCCGTCTGGATTATTTCTTTTCCTTTAACGAGGGGGTGAATCAGTGCGAGGTATTTTGTGTATCCCGCGATGACATCTGCACGCCTCAGGGTCTCACGGGCGTGGAGGGTCATGTAGCGGGAGTCACCGGGTCCGATTCCCACAATGGAAAGCTTTCCCTTTCCCGAAGGAGAATAGTGGAGGAGGCCTCGTGCCACCGCCACGGTCACATTCCCAATTTTCTGTTTCTGTACAACCAACTCCGCCCCTTCCCCCGCGGCCAGCAGCGCGGCTGGTTCCGCGACCCCCTTTGCGCCCAGGTGTTTCATGGCGTGTGGGGAATCAGGGGAAAGACCCTGGTAGCGTTCCGAGACGGCATTCAGCGCTTCGGACGGATAAGTCTGAAACGGAACCTTCCAGGCCATGGCTATCTCGCGCAGACCATTTTCACTTGTCTTCTTGTCCGCTGAAGCAACACGACAAACGGAAAGGGGGGAGAGATGGTGTGCCTTAAGAACCCGCTGAACGGCGGCATCGATTTCTTCTCGGGACGTTCCACTGTTACATCCGATGCCCAGTGACAGGGTCGGGGGGCGCAGGAAAAGCACGTGTCCTTTTCGCGAGGCGGGTAAATCTACAACCGTATCCGTGATGATGCAAATCCCCGTATACTTTTTAAAAACACCCTCATCAATTGCCTCAAAATGATCCACGGCCGGAAAGTGGGATTGGATAGCCTTGAATAATGTGAAATCGCAGACGAGTGCAACCGGCTCTCCGTTCAGAAGGGCCATGGAGGTTTTTCTGATGGCTGCTTTGGGCTCTACCCGTGCATCTATCTGCCGCGCCAGGGTATCAAAGGCAGTCAGTCCATTAACATCCGTCGCCGTGGTAATGACCGGGTCTGCTCCCACGATGGCGGCAACCTCTTCCGCGAGGGCATTGGCACCCCCTAAGTGGCCTGAAACCAGGCTGACGGCATGGCGACCCGCTTCATCCACGACCACAACGGCGGGGTCCTCCATCTTGGATTTCAGAAGCGGGGCAATCACCCTCACCACGATTCCCGTGGCCATGATAAAGATATGTGCATCGTAGGCGCGAAAATGGCTTTCCACAGCAGGTGCCAGTTGTCTAAAGGTGTCAACCGCATGTCCTGCTGCCTCCTTTTTTCGGCTTTCAGGGAAAAAGAGGCGGCTATGAGGAATCACCTGCGCCAACTGTCCGGCAAGGTGCAAGCTCCTTTCTGACAGGCACCAGACCGCGGTGTCACTCATGGTGGCTGCCCCGGTACCCGTGGGTGTAGGTTTTGTCGTAGAGCCTGGAGCGGGCATCCCGCAGCGCCTCCCGGTCCACCACCTTTCCCACAATAATCAGGGCCTGCCGTGTGATCCCTTTTCTATCAACGAGGCCAGGCAGGTCTCTGAGGGTGGTTATGTAACAGGTCTCTTCCGGCCACCCCACCCGGTAGGCCACCGCCACCGGTGTTTCAGGGGGATAATGCCGCATCAACGTGCGTGAAACTTCTGCCGCTTTGCCTGCACTCAAAAAGATGACCATTGTCGCCTGGTGGCTCGCCAGTGAGGCAAGGTTTTCCTTTTCCGGCACGGGCGTTTTGCCCGCCATCCGAGTGAAGATGACCGACTGGGTGATTCCTGGTGAGGTATATTCAATCTTAAGCGCCGCAGCGGCCGCCATGGCGGATGAAATGCCCGGGATGACTTCATAGTTGATGCCGTCCCGGTCCAGAAGGTTCATCTGTTCATTGATCGCCCCGTAAATGGAAGGGTCGCCTGTATGGAGCCGTGCGACATTTTCTCCCCTTCCCACAGCTTCCCTGATGAGCGCGTGGGTTTCCTCGAGGGTCAGGGGGGCGGAGTTGACGATTCTCTCCTCTGGGAGTCGGGTGTGAGGGCGGAACGCCTCCTGGGGCACCAGTGACCCCGCGTAGAGGATAAATCCAGCCTCTCGGATACGCTCCACAGCCTTAAGGGTTAGGAGCTTGGGATCGCCGGGGCCAGATCCGATGAAGCTGACGATGGGCATGGGTCTCTCCTTTATGTTTGAACTGACTTATGCAGCTTGAAAAGGGTGATGGGATTATCTGGTTTCATCTTGTGATAACCGGAGAAAGGGGTCAGCCGTGTGACCTGAAGCTGTAAAACCTCGGCATCCGGGTCGTGGGACTGGATAAACCGGCTCAGGATTTCGAACGATTCGAGGGTAATTGTGGTGGCCACCAGGATGCCATTTGCCTTGAGACGCCGAAACACATCTTCAAGAAATCCCTCCAGTTCCTTCCCCCCCCCGCCAATAAAGATCCTGTCAGGTTGGGGAAGAAAGGGAACGATGTCTCTGATATTGCCCTCGTGGAGGGTGAGCCGTGGGGTTCCGAATGTCGTCCGGTTGTCTTGGATATGGCGGATTCGCTCACGATTTTTTTCCACCGCGTGAACCGTTAGGCAAGGGGCCAGCAGGGTTGCCTCGATGCCGACCGCTCCCGACCCGGCGCCCAGGTCCCATAAAATCTCCGCTTTATCAAGCTCCAGCTTGGAAAGGACGACGGCCCGCACCTCCGGGTGTGTGATCATACCCTTATCATGGGCAAAGCTCTCGTCCGGTTGTCCGAAGGCAACCCTGGTGGGGGTAAGGTTCAAGGGTGCCGGATTCCGGACAATCAGGATATTGGGGGTAAAATATGCCTGTGTTGCCAATTCCTGTAAGGACCCTTCTGAAATTCTCTCATCCGGCATGCCGAGGCGCTGGCATACAGCCCCTCTCCATGAAGCGGCAGTTGGAAACGTGCCCAGAATCTCAGTGATTACCCGGGAGGGCCCCTTCTTGCCATCGGTCAAAATAACCCCCGTGGGGAAATAGAGGAGTTTTCCAAGGCCCTCTTCCGAATGCTTGTGCCGGCTCAGGACGATGGCGTTTTCCATGGGGATTTTTAAGCGCGCCAGGGCCACCTGTGCCGAAGAAACCGCCGGGAAGATTTGCACTTTCTCCCTCCCGAAACGGCGGATCAAGGTCGTTCCTATCCCGAACCACAGGGGGTCTCCCGTGGCGAGGACAGTTACCCGTTTCCCTTCCGACTGAGCTTTTTCTATAGTGTTCATAACCTTTTCGATATCACGATCAATGGGAATGGTTGACCCCTTGAAATCCTCAAACTGTCTGAGGTGGCGTTTTCCCCCCACCAGCACCTCTGCCTCGTGAATCCACTGCAGACATTTCTCGTCGGTACGTGATCCGATTGCCGGTAGCCCTATCACGCGGATTATACCACTCATAACGGCCACCTGAAGAAGCTGTTTCCATCAAACTGCCAGCAATAGATAATGATCTCCATAGCCTGACCGCACAAATGGGTGATGAACTGGTAGGCCTGGTCCCCAACCTGGTGAATGAAGGGGATGGCCTCGGGGAAGCCGGATTCGGCGATCTGCCGGGCAGTGTTGGCTCTTTTCACGAACCGGCAGAAGGTCTCTGAAAAATCGGCGGCGGCGGCAAGGGTAGACAGCCGGTTGAAATCCATTCGCTGGGTGTGGGCGTGGGTATATTCACCGCCGAGGGCCCACTTGCAAAGCTTCCCAAAGAAGCAGGAGAGAACTACCCTTCGAAACATCAGGTCACGTGCCCGGTCCAAGGCGTATTTCAGAAAATCGGCAATCTGGACAAAAGAGAGCTCTGGAAGTTCCGGAAGCTCCGCCTGGATGAGCCGCTCGCTTTTTCCTCCCGTGGATAGGACGGCGGTGTCGAGTCCGTTTTGACGCGCTCCCTGGAGGCAAAGGTTGATGGTTTCCCGATAGCTCTCGGCCGAGAAAGGCTTAACAATACCTGTGGTTCCCAGAACGGAGAGCCCTCCCACGATTCCCAGCCGGAGATTCAAGGTCTTTTCCGCCAGCCGCTCGCCATCCTCGATGAAGATTTCTACCTCAACCCCAGTCACATCGCCGGGGAGTCGTCGGGTAACCTCCTGCCGGATCATCGCGCGGGGGACAGGATTGATGGCGGCTTCACCCACCTTGACAGGCAGCCCGGGCCGGGTTACCTGACCTACGCCCCGCCCTCCCCGGAGAACAATACGGGAGTCAGGCGGAACGTGCCTTACCGGGGTTACAATAGCCCCGACAATGGCCTTGTCTGTGATATCTGGATCGTCTCCCCCGTCTTTCTGTATGGTAGCAATGAGGTGACCGTTCCTGCTTTCAAATGTATGGAGGGGAAGGGTTAGAGACCTGCCTATGGGAAGGTCGATGGTAACAAAGCGGGGGGGCTCGCCCGCCAAGGCCTCGATGCAGGCGGCAGACGCGGCGGTGGCGGCGCTGCCCGTGGTAAATCCTTCCCGGAGGTTTTTTCTGTCTTTTTTCATGGGTTGATATTGCTGAATGTATCCATAAGGTCGTGAACCAAATGTCCTGTGAAGGGGGAACCTGCTCAGGGAGATTCGGATTGAAGGGTTAAAATTGCGATGGCGTTGAGGGCTGCTACAGCAAAGGTAGTTCCCCCGCGCCTTCCTTCCATCAGGATCGTGGGAACGGGCAGTAACTTTGCCTCTGCCTTAGATTCGATGACGTTAACGAATCCAACCGGCATGGCGATGAGAAGGGCAGGTCTGGCACCCTCCTCCCGCACGAGGCGGCAGACCTCCAGGAGTGCTGTGGGTGCGTTGCCGATGCAGACGATTCCTCCTGTGATGTGCTCTTTAAGGGAGCGCATGTTGAAAACCGAGCGCGAAAGTCCCGCTTCCCCCGCCTGGCGGGCCACCTCCCGATCGGCGATGTTGCAGAAGATATTTCCCTTCGCATAGGCGGGGTGAATTCCCTTCAAACGGACGAC
This sequence comes from bacterium, assembly GCA_027073795.1. Taxonomy (GTDB): domain Bacteria; phylum Desulfobacterota; class S145-22; order S145-22; family S145-22; genus S145-22. Next base: position 17,293 of record JALTEW010000171.1, read on the forward strand.
GGAAAGGCCGCTTTTGAGCATGGTGCTGTCCGTCACGATAGGAGCGCCACGTCGGAGGGCCCTGATACCATTTTGAATAGGATTATAACGGAACACTAAAAGGGGAAGGATGGAGAAATCGGCGGAGGCGTGAACCATCCGCCTCACGACAGGCCAGGTTAGCTCGTCAAACCCGTGATCCCCAGCTTCCTGGTCGATAATCTCAAAGCTCTTTCTTTCTATCTCTTCACCGGAAAGGGGTGGAATGATGTGGGTCATGTGTATAAATTTCCCTCTTTTCTTTTGCCGAATCTTATTGGAAATACGTACTTGCGTCAAGGCTTAAGGGTTTATCAATAACCCATATAGCCTGCAAAATTCTCATCGCTCTGATAGCAAATTAGAAGGATCACTTCCTCACTTTGCATGGGCAAGGTAAAACATCACGGGCTATCGTTCGATGGCGTTGAGTATCATGTCGATAAATTCTGCAATTCGAGAAGATTTATAGATGAAATCTTTTGCGCCAAGTTCCAGTGCCTTGTCCGGTGATTCGGATGTAAATCCAGTTATCATGATAACTTCAATATCTGGATATAGTTGCTTTGCCTCAATGAGAACGTCCATGCCACTTTTTTTAGGCATTTTGATATCGGTGATAACAAGGTCGAACTGTTCGCCATGGAGCCTTTCAATGGCCTGTACGCCATCGCAGGCTTCTATAATCTTGTAGCCCTCGGTTTTTAAAAGGCCGCCAAGGGCATCTCGTATAATCTCTTCGTCATCTACTAAGAGTATTTTTTTTGGTCTTGTTTTTCCCATTAGAAGTTTCTTGGCTTAAAGAGGCTCAAACTCGGAGATTTTCCTTCGCCGCATATAAACGGGGCACTGATAACACTCAGGTTTTAAAGATTTTTTGTTTCCCACCTTCTTTGACAGGATTTCCCAGCAAGTTATTCCCTTTTTTGTCTTATATACGGGGCACGTTTCTCGTTTCATATTGGTTTGACATCGGTTACATCCTGTTATTTCCCAGCATGGTTTGGCATTCTCTGTTGGAAGGATAACGCTGAAAATGCTGCCCTTTCCTTCTGGATTGTTTTTTGCTTGGAGAATACCGTTATGAATCTTTATGATTTCATGTGAAATAGAAAGTCCTAATCCGGTTCCTTTTCCTTCTTCTTTGGTAGTAAAAAAGGGCTGAAAGATTTTCCCAATCATGTCCTTAGGGATTCCAGGGCCTGTATCCTTTATCTGGACTTCTATGAAATCATCATCGCAAATTGGTTTTGCCATGATGGTAAGTTTCCCCTCTCCGATTTCATCTATGGCGTCCCGGGCATTAGTGATAAGGTTTAAAAAGACCTGATGAAGCTGGTTATGATCGGCGGCGACCCTTGGAAGAGAATCATTTATTTCCACTTTGAGAGAGATATTGTGGTTTTCGAGCTGTTTTTTTACCAGTGTAAGTGCATCCTCGATGGGTTCAGCTATCGATATAGGTTTGAATTCCGATTTTGATTGGCGTGAAAACATACGGATGTTGTTAGTTATTTTATTCATTCTGTCGGTTTGTGTAATGATCTTTTCAATAAGGGAATAGGTGGGATTATCCTTATCGATGGTTTTAAGACATCGCTCGGCAAAAATGCCAATAGCCAATAAGGGCTGATTAAGCTCGTGGGCAATACTGGCGCCCAATTGGCCCATCCCCACCATCTTCCCAGCCTGAATCAACTCGGCCCTTGTCTTTTTTAGTTCCTGATTGGTTAATTCCAGGTGGTGAAGGTATGCCTCTGCCCTCTGTTTTTCCCTTTGAGTGGCTAAAATGTTTTCCTGAATATGTTGGGCCATCTGGTTAAAGGTTGTGGCAAGTTTGCCAATTTCATCCTGATTAGGAAGTTCAATACGGGTGTCATATTGCCCTCTGGAAAAAACATCTGTGGCTTTTATGATTTTTGACAAAGGTGTAACAACAGTTTTTTTGATAAGATAATACCCGAGCATATAAAAAACAATAACGCCCGATAGATAGAAAAAAAGGATGGTATAAACAATTTTATTTTTCGATTTTAACACGCTGGCATAATCGATTAGAATTCCTGCATATCCCGTCTGATGGTTATTAAGGAATATGGGGGAAAGCTTCAAAAGGTAAGGTTTTCTGTTTAGCAATATCTGGTGCACTTTTAAAACTCGGCCAGGTTCCTTTATAGAAACTGCCAAAAAATTTTTTAGATTATCTCTCTCCTCAGTTTTCGGAATGGTTGTGACATAATGTGTTCCTTTCAGATTTACAAATAGGATATCCATCTTTAAGATGTCTTTAAGCCACTCAAGCTCATCCACCTGGATCCACTTTCCGATGAGAACATAGGATATGATATTTCCATAGGGATTGTAGATGGGGTGGATTCTAAAGTGGAAAAAACCATCCTTTATGAATTTCAGCCTTTGAAAGGTTCCATTCCATGGAGGGGCTGTGGTGAGGGGAAAGGGAAGCGATTTTGCCAGCCTCCCTCGGTCATAAATCCACACAGGTTTTTTGTCTTTGTCTAAAATCGCAGCGATATCTATCTCAAAGCTTTTTATGAAGGGCAGGAAGGTGTTTTGAATCCCGGAAGGCAGCTTCGAAACATTCCCTCCCTCTATTGCGATAAGATATTCGGAGATATCTCTGGGGGCGGGTATATGTTTGAGGTTTGTTTCGATTTGATGGATGAGAATCCTTGAGCCCACGCTAACATGGGAAACAACCTTTTTGTTAAGCATCTCGGTTGCAATATGAACACTGTAGGGGAGGGTTAAAGACAACCCAATAATGCCGATGCCCGTAAAGACAAGCGCAAGCTTGTAAAAAATCCTTTCCCTGAAGGGGTTCATCCAATGGCCATTAAGGATTGGTTTCGTTCATAATGAGGTTTCTCTTGTGAAGAAGCACCTTGACCCTGTGAATGAGGACCTCACTTTTAAAGGGTTTTAAGATAAAATCGTCGGCCTTCGACTGGATAAGGGCACGGGCGTGGCTCTTGGGGTCGGTAAAAGCGCCGGTAATAATAATAACCATAATGGAATTAATTTCTCTTTTAGGATCCTCCTTAATGGTCTGGCACACCTTAAAGCCGTCCATTTTTGGGATTTGGGCATCAAGAACTATGACATCAGGTTTTTCGCTGTAAGCCTTGTCCAAGGCTTCTTTCCCCTCCGATGCAACAAGTACGTCGTATCCCTCGCCAACAAGCAGTCCTTCTAAGGCATCTACCACGATCTCTTCATCATCAACAATCAAAATTTTCCCGTCTGTCACGATTTTCCCCCTCCTTTTTCTTTTGTCTTTTTTAGGTGTTTTAACCTGAGAAGATCCTCCCTCTCTCTTTCTTCCAGTGTGGACTCAATATATTTCGTTTGATTTTGGAGTGAGGGAATGACGATTTGTTCCAAGGCGTTGACCCTTCGGGTTGTTTTTTTTATCTCTTCACCTATCTTTTTTACCATGGTTTCATGAACAGCCATTTTCATGATGAGATTCATAACTTCCTCAAAATCCTGGGCAGTTCGTTCAATCCGTTGGCTTGTAGTGAGTAGGCTGTACCCTCTTGCAAGTGAGGCCTTGCTAAACGGTTTTGATTCAATTTTGTTAATACGGATACCCCATATATTTTGCCTTTTTACCTCGATAGACTGGGCATGGGTTGTAGCCAAAGAGGCAGAATATAACATGGCCTTTCCGTCGAGACCCCTGGCGAGCGACAGGGACTGCGCGGCCTTTCCTGTTGCCGTTTCTAACAATTCCCTTGACGAAAAGAAGTCTTTGACGACACTGAAAAATTCTTTGACCAATGCATCTCGCTTATTTTTCAACAGCTCAACACCATCGGAAGCCAGCCCTATCTGGGCCTTTTTTTCCAGGAAATTCATCCGTGTGGGGCTGATTTTTTCTTCCATGGCTTACCCTTTTTTATAGTACTTGTCGATATAAGGCCGGGAAATCCGTGTAAGCTCAGTGTCTGGCAACCCGGAGAGGAGTTGCCAACCAACGTCGAAGGTTTCTTCGATGTTTCTGTTCTGCTGACCCTGACCTAAGAAAATCTTCTCAAAATCTTCCGCAAACTTAAGGTATTGCTGGTCGATTTCTGTTAGGGATTCCTCTCCAATAATAGCTACTAACCTTTTTAGCTCTCGCCCGCGCGCATAACAGGCATATAGCTGGTCAGCGAATTCCCGATGATCCTCACGGGTTTTTCCGATACCAATCCCCTGATTCATAAGCCTTGAAAGACAGGGAAGGGCATCAATGGGAGGATAGAGCCCCTTCCTGTGTATCTCCCTGCTTAGGACAATCTGACCTTCCGTGATGTATCCTGTAAGGTCCGCAATGGGGTGCGTAATATCGTCATCTGGCATGGACAGGATCGGTATCTGAGTGATAGAGCCCTTCTTCCCCTTAATTCTTCCCGCCCTCTCGTAAATAGTGGCAAGGTCTGTGTACATATAACCGGGGTATCCCCGCCTTCCTGGCACCTCCTCGCGAGCAGAACCAATTTCTCTGAGCGCTTCACAGTAGTTGGTGATGTCCGTGAGGATGACAAGAACCTGCATATCTTTTTCAAAGGCAAGGTATTCGGCGGTTGTCAAGGCATACCTGGGAGTAAGTAGCCGTTCGATTGTTGGCTCATTTGCAAGGTTCATAAAAATAACCGTTCGGTTTAAAGCGCCTGTTCTTTCAAAATCTTCCAGAAAAAAGGAGGCTTCCCTCTGGGTAATCCCCATTGCAGCAAACACGATTGCAAAGCTTTCCTCTTCTCCCAAAACCTTTGCCTGGCGCATCAACTGGCTTGCTATTTCATTGGCGGGAAGTCCTGACCCTGAGAAAATGGGAAGCTTCTGGCCACGGACAAGGGTATTGAGCCCGTCAATGGCAGAAATACCTGTTTGTATAAAATCAGATGGCATATCCCGCATTACAGGATTAATGGGGGCACCGGTTATTTCCCTGTGGGATTCTGGGATGATGTCAGGCAACCCGTCGATGGGTTTGCCCGATCCACTAAAAGCACGTCCCAGCATATCTATTGAGACACCAAGCTTTGCAACGTCTTCCTGGATAATAATGGTGGTTTCACCGATATCAAGCCCAGTTGTTTCCTCCAAAACCTGAATAACCACGTTTTCTTCGGAAACTTCCAAAACCTGGCCATTTCGAAACGTATGATTGGGCAACTGGATCTTCACCATTGCCCCGTAAACCGCTTCCGGAATGGATTCGGTAAAGATGAGTGGCCCTGAAATATATTTGACCTGTTTGTAGGTGTTGGTATAGAGAGGCATCCTTATTCTCCCAACTCTGATTGGATACGTTTTGTAAGGTCAGAAATAACTGCGTCGAATCTATCATCGGGAACTTCTTTGAGCCTTGCCAGTTCGGCCCGGATGGGATGTTTAAGCATCTTTTCGAGGGAAATACCCTTTTCCAGCCCTTCCTGGCAGGCTTTATGGTAAAGGAGAATGATTTTTAGCATTTCGTATTGTTTGCTGGGCTTGCAAAAGCAGTCCACTTCATGGAAGGCGCTTTGCCTGAGGTAATCCTCACGAAGGCACCGTCCGATTTCCATAATGAGCCGTTCGGGGTCAGGTAGCGCGTCCACTCCAACAAGTTGGGCTACCTCCTGAAGTTCAGCTTCTCTCTGGAGAAGTGCCATAGCCTCTTCCCGCACCTCAAACCAGTCTTCAGAAACATTTTCCTTGAACCAGTCTTTGAGGTGCTCATAGTACAGGCTGTAGCTCCTTTTCCAGTTAATAGCTGGAAAGTGTCTTGCGTGGGCCAGAGAGGCGTCCAGCGCCCAGAGTGCGCCAGCTACCCGCATTGAAGCCTGGGTTACAGGTTCCGAAAAATCACCCCCAGGCGGCGAGATGGCACTGATAACGGTTACAGACCCTACTCTTTTGTCGCTACCCAAACAAACAACCCTTCCGCTCCTTTCATAGTAGTTGGCCAACTTTGTGGCAAGGTAGGGGGGGTAACCCTCTTCTCCGGGCATCTCGGCAAGCCGGGAGGACATCTCCCTCAATGCTTCTGCCCATCGTGATGTGCTGTCAGCGAGGATACCAACTTTATAACCCATGTCCCTATAGTATTCCGCCATAGTGATTCCCGTGTAGATAGATGCCTCGCGCGCGGCTACTGGCATGTTGGAGGTATTGGCAATAAGTACTGTCCGGTTCATAAGGGGAAGACCTGTTCGCGGGTCCTCAAGCTTGGGGAATTCATAGATAAGCTCGGTCATCTCGTTACCGCGTTCGCCACAGCCGACATAGATGATGATATCCGTGTTGGCAAACTTTGCCAGGGTATGTTCAACAACCGTTTTGCCGGTGCCAAACCCCCCCGGGACTATGGCTGTTCCACCATCTGTTACGGGGAAAAGTGTATCCAGAATTCGCTGCCCTGTTATCATGGGAACATTTGAACCAAGTTTTTCGGCATAGGGACGTCCAAGCCTTGATGGCCATGTCTGCATCAAATGCAGTGCCTCGCCTGTTTCGAGATGCCCAATGGTTTCCTCAACCGTAAATTCCCCTTCCTTTATTTCACTGACAGTCCCTTCCATATCGGGAGGAAGCATGATTTTGTGGGTAAAGGCAGGGGTTTCCTGAATGGTGCCTAAAATATCTCCCCCTGTAAGGTGTGTGCCGGGTTTCACGGTTGGCTTGAAAGACCATTTTTTTTCTCTGGGGAGTCCTGGGATATAAATCCCCCTGCCAATAAAATCTCCAGAGGCATTTGCAATATCATGTAACGGGCGTTGAATCCCATCATAGATAGAAGTTAGAAGCCCGGGGCCAAGTTCAACAAGCAGGGCATTGCCCGTATTCAAGACAGGTTCGCCTATTCCGATCCCAGAGGTGTCTTCATAAACCTGTATGGTGGCTTTGTCTTCATCCAGACGAACGATTTCTCCAACTAGGCCTAAGTGCCCTACCTTGACCATGTCGTACATGTGGGCATCGTGCATGTTGCTCGCCACGACCGCGGGCCCTGATACCTTTGAAATCCTTCCTTCCATAAGACTACCTCTTAAAAGGTTTCTGTTATTATTTTAACTTCACAGCTTAATATGGTATCCAATGGCCTTTCTGATAAGTTCGGCTGCGTAGCCTTCTCCTGCCTTCCCCTTTTCTTTTGAGGCTAAAATCTTTGGAAATGAGATAACAAGGGGGAAATCTGTCATCCTAAGAACCTTCTTTGTTCTTTCAGACAGAGCTTCCAGTAAGGTTTCATTGACGGCAATCATTCCAACCTCAGGGGTTTTTACAAGTGTTTGAAGGGTCTCCTCCGCGTTTTCTGACGTGGCGGTTACTACATCAACCCCTGCGAGCCTGAAGCCGGCAGCACTGTCTATGTCTGTTACGACAACGATTTTAACCAAGTGTTAAGACCTCTTGGATAAAGGGCTTGGGGAGTTTGAAGTGTTTCCCTGTACAAATCCACCGAATACATGAAACCTCGGTAACTTTTGACCAGATATATGCGATGACGGTAGCAATACTTAAAGGGTTTTTTCTGAAATAGCCCTGAAAGGTATCCGAGAGCTTCTTTTCCACGGCCCTTTCTATAAAGGATGGTTCTTGCCATTTCTGGTAGCATTCTAAACCCTTCTGAAGATAGGTGGAAAAGGACGTGTCTGAAAAGTGGTTAAACGCCTGAACAAAATCGTTTCGTGCAGCCGCTTCTTTGAAACGCTCAATGCTGATTTCCTTGCCGCCTTTTAGGAAAAGGGATTCCCGTTTTTCAATCGGCACTCTCCCAACCGTTGTTTTTAACAATGTTAAAAGGTTTAAAGCGTCTATTTCCATTTTCAGGGCATCTTTTGTGATAAGAACGCTTTCGTCATCATCCTCTTCCCCGCTTATATTGCTGATTATCTTTAATCTCTGTAGTGCCTTGTCAAAATGAAAGACATCCAGGGCATACTCAAGGCTTGTCAATTGCTGCGTAGCAAGAAACTCTGGAAGGGCTTTTTTCAGGGGTTTTGCCCATTTTATGCTAAAGGTGTCCAGCATCTGTATGAGGGATGGGATATCAGGCTGTCGAAAAAGCTCCTCCCATATCGCTTTCTCGACCTTTCCCGTGGGGTAAAGGAGATTCAGCACCGTTTCTTCGGAGCTTTCGGCATATTTTCCTCTGATAATTGTTTTAAGGTTAAAAAGCTCCCATCGCTCTAAAATAATTTCTGTGAGCTGTTTCGGGAGCCCATCTGTTATCCCCCGGACACTGGCCATATCCCGTGAGAGATTCCTTTTTAATCCCTCTTCAATCCCTTCAAAAAGATTGCCCCTTATGGCAATTCCTTCCTGAATATCTTTATCGTAAGGGGTTGATTTAAGGCGGTTTGCAAGGTTGCTTATGGTTTCGTCTTCAAGCCAGTCAAGAAGCTCCTCAAGAGGGATAAACTGACCTTTTCTTGCCCTTAATCGCGCGTTGATGTATCCGTAATCCTCAGACATCTAATGTAACCTTTATCCCGCTGAAAAGTTCCTTGCCAAGCCACACAAGCAGGTCTTTTCTCTTTTTTTCCAATCTTGATTG
>JALTEW010000172.1 GCA_027073795.1 bacterium
TGAGCGGTGAAGCCTTTTCCAGCACTGATTTCCAGGAATCCGGCTCCGGTCCTGCCATGTCGTTTCTTGCATGGTCTCCGGCAACTATCATAAAGGGTTTAAGAAACACCCTTTTGATTTTTGCGTGTCTGAGTATATCCAGGGTCCTTTCAAAGCCGGGATATCCTTCCACAGTGCCCACTATGGTCAGAACATCGGGGTAGGTCTTGTTCATAAGGTATTCAAATTCCAGATACGTTCCGCCTGAAGGAAAGAATTCATTGCCGTGTCCCATGTAGACCAGGGCAGCCTGTTCCTTCCCGGCCCTTTCAACATCCATTTTTACTGCCTTTACTGCCGTCTTTATATCTTCCGTATAGGGATGTTTTGTGCCGTAGGTCCCAAGGGCAGGGCGGCCCACAACAAGCTTGTTGAAGGGCTTGAACCTTTTCTTGATGGTATTGATGGAAGAAAGTGCTTCCATGTAGGAGCACAGATCCAGGTATTCCTCAGCAGGGGCGATGTGGGTGGGTTGAACCACTATGGTATCAAATCCTTCGTCCTGGAGATTTGCCACAGTTGCCAGGGGACCTTTTACATGAAGTATTTCCGCCGGGATGCCGGGATGCTGTTTTAAATAAGCTGTATCCTTTGCCCTCTTCTGCCAGATCCTTCTTATAATGTTGGAGGTAAATGCAATCTTTACCGGAGTATTGGGAAAACGTTTCTCAAGCTTGTCCTTGATGTTCAGAAGCCCTTTAAGGGCAGGTTCCACAGTGGTGCCGAACATGGCAAGAACCAGTGCGGGGCGGTGCTGGTGTTTCCGGCCGTGTTCCATGGCAGAAACGGTTTGGGGCAGGGTGACCAGCGAGAAAACCAAAGACAGGAACAGTGCGGTCACATAAATGGGGGAAAGCCGTCTGAACAAGATAAAACCTCCTCTTTTTTACGGCCTGGGCTCCAGGCCATTACTTGGAATATTCGGCCCGGAATTCCCGTTTTTCCCGGTGACCATTGAAAAAGGCCCTGATCCTGCCACGGGATCCGGCCTTTTCTCCTTTCAGGCAGGTCTTCTGACTCCCGGATCAGCCTACTTACCGCGCCTTCCCCTTTCCGTTACGGCAAAGAGTGGCAAGTTATGCGGCGTTCGTCCCCGGTTACAGCGGCGGGCCCGTCCCGGATTTTCACCGGGTTCCCTTTTCATCCCCTGTCTTGAGGAACCTGAAAAGACATAAAAAGCTAAACTGAAAATCGTTCTTTAGTCAATAGAATGTTTGATAGAGGCAATTCTGCTAAATCGGATGCATTCCGGTCTGTGGTTCTGAAAATCTGGTAACTCTGGTAAATTCACGGCATCATCCGGCCCAGGTTATCGCCAGCCAGAGGTCGGATATAGCGTTATCGTCCATAAAAAGCTTGAATTCTCCTACAAGATGTATGTTCGGCAACGAGCTATCGTCTAATTTCCCAACGAGCAGATTATTCCAGGATGCCTCCCTGTTAAGGGTGCCCTTTTTTGTATCATCGCTTTTGTCAGCGCTTGCAAAAAGATCCAGGCGTTCCAGAACGGAATCCTGTGCACTCCTGGCAAAGATGTCCACGCGAGTTACGTTTTTCAAATGACCCTGACTCCAGAAGGGATAGTGCTCGGGGCGCAGATCAAGCTTCAGTTCATAACGCTGATTTGCCGGCGGTATCTGGCTCTGGAACTTCGCCCACTCGGTGGGAAATTCATGCCGGACTGAAAAGAGGCGCACCATCCCGGCGGCCGATCCCTCATCGATTAGCTTCTTCAAATGACTCATGGCGGCTGAGCGCAGAGGCTCTCCTCCCTCACGCGCCGTGTAGCGGATATGGAGGATGACGTCGCTGATGGTGTCGTAGTCGAACTGCTGCAGTTCTCCGGCGCTGGGGTTGGCTGGCAGTTCCAGACGCCACTGGCTGATAACCCCTGAACCTTCGAAGGGCAGGTAGCGTTCATCGCGAAGGTTGGTCTCAAAGAGGCCGCTGTCACTCTGGCTGCTACTGGCGACGATGGAGTCCATACTGCCAAAATAGTCGATAAAACGACTGTCTTCATCGCGACGTGGATAGTCATCGGCATTGGAGGCCGTTGGTGTGCGGCGAATGCTACTCTTCAGCAGTGTCAATTTGCAGTCGACACCCGTGTAAGGGCCTGTGACGCAGGGGATAGTGATTGCAACATTCTTAATGCGCCGGAAATAGTGACCCGGGCCATTCATGTCAAAGAGTTCTTCGGGTAACGACAGCGTGCAGGAGCCGGTGGTGCGCAGCTTGATAAGGGCCAGCGGATCTACTTGAAGTAAACTGACATGTTTAGTTAGCTCGTACTCGCGCCGGTTTTGTTCGAGATAAGCTGCCTCCATTCGTCGTAAATCGTATTGGAGTTTTTCTCCGGAAAGCAATCCTTTTTTCAGGCTGTCCCAATATCCGAACTTGATAAAATCACTGTCTTGAAGTCCCAGTTCAAAACGGAAACAGCGCTCTGCCCGTTTTGCCAGATCGTAAGCCAGTTTATAGCTTTCAAAATAAATCCTCGATATCTCTCCCACCTGCCATTGATAGAGCTCTTGATTGGTGTATTTAGAGCGCATGAACTCGTCAATCGCCCTGGCATTCTCAATTTGCAGATTTAGATTATCAAGCTCTTTTTGAGCAATGGCAATCCTAAGTTCAGCCGCAGCTATCTGTTTGTCGATTTGGTCCAGTTCCTTGTCAGCAAGACGCTCCTGCA
>JALTEW010000173.1 GCA_027073795.1 bacterium
GAACCGACCACTGCTAATTTATCATCTATGGAGATAAGCTTTGCATGTAGCATGCCGGGCTGGTAGAAATAGAAATGAACACCGGCCTGTACAAGGTCATCGATGTATGAGTGACCCGCCAAATCTACCAGGGGGTGATTTGATTTTTCCGGCATTATCAATCTCACATCAGCACCCATCCGTGCTGCGAGGGCCAGGGACTCAGAAAGTGCATCATCAGGGACAAAATAGGGTGTAACCACCCATATGCTTTTCCTTGCCCGGTTAAGTGCGGCCAGTACACCAGAATAAAGGGGACGTTCAGGTATGTCGGGCCCGTCTCCTACCACCTGAATGATGCTACCATCAGGCTGAAAAGATAGAGGGACCTGATCAATAGTGTCCGGATCAATGGATTCATTCGTGCTAAATACCCAGTCCTGCCAGAAAATGTTGCGTATGTATCCTGTCCCGGTACCAGTTATCAACATGGAAACGTCTTTCCAGCGGTCCTTGTAAGGTCTTGGCCCCATGTATTCTCGAGCAATATTCATTCCACCTACAAGGGCTTTGTATCCGTCAACAACGGCCAATTTACGGTGATTTCTAAGGTTTGCAGACCAACGTCGCCGGACAGGCAGAATGGGTAAAAAAATTCCAACTCGCCCCCCGGCATTTCTGAGGGGGTCGGAAAAATGCCCACTGGTGCGCATTGAACCAAGTGCGTCCAGAAGCAGGCGAACCTCCAGACCCTCGCTTGCCTTTTTTGCAAGCAATTGGATGAAGGTCTTTCCTACCTCGTCGGGCCCGAGGATAAATGTAGCAATTTCAATCGATTTTTTGGCGCTTTCAAGCATATTGAAGAGGGTTGTGTATGCCTCAATCCCATCATCTATGATCTCAATGGAATTACCCCCGCTTGGGGGGAATATGCTGGCCTGCATCATGAGGCGAGCTATTTTCTGGCTATCAACTGGTAGCCCATCAAGAGCTTGGACTGCCTGATCGGCGCTTTTTCGGGGCATGCCCCAATCCTTCTTACGGCTGACCTTTTTAATTCTTCTACCCCCGATCAGGAAATAAAGGGGGACGCCCAAGAAGGGCACAAGCCCTATGGCTAATACCCAGGCAATGGTGGCACCGGGATGGCGCCGTTCAAGTAAAATCCGGGGGATCAAAAGGATGGCCAGGAGGTAACCTGTAATCTCGAGAGAATGTGCTAAGAGCCACGGGGTGATATTCATAGGCCGTTTGAGATGATCATTTTAGTCCCTTTTGATGATTGATTTCACCTCTTCCCCTGACAGAACTTCCTTTTCTTCCAATTTTGCCGCAAGGGCATCCAAAAGGGGCCGGTTTTCCTGAAGGAGTTTGCTGACCCTCTTGTGGTTGGTTGTTATCACATCTCTCACTTCGGCATCGATGGCGCGCGCTGTTTCTTCACTGTAATTCTTTTCTTCCCCATATTCTGTTCCGAGAAACAGCGATGTTTGTTTTTTCCCAAACGTTAACGGCCCCAGCTTTTCACTCATACCGTACGAGCAGACCATATTCCGCGCCACCTCTGAAGCTCTTTCCAGGTCATTTTGGGCACCCGTGGAAACGTCACCAAACACAATTTCTTCTGCGACCCTGCCGCCAAGTAAAATAGCTATCTGGTCTAAGAGCTCATTTTTGGTGGCAAGAAATTTTTCTCTTTCAGGAAGTTGCAACGTGTAACCAAGAGCCCCTATCCCTCTGGGGATGATGGAAACCTTGTGGACCGGTTCACCAGTGGGAACAAGTTCCGCAACCAGTGTGTGTCCTGATTCGTGGTAAGATACCCGGTGTTTTTCCTCTGGGCTTAGGGTGGTCTTTTTTTTCTCGGGTCCTGCGATGACACGGTCTATGGCAGCCTCAAAATCGGCGGTTGTGATAGCATCCCGGTTCTTGCGTGCGGCCAGAATGGCGGCCTCATTGGCGACATTGGCCAGATCAGCGCCCACAAACCCTGGTGTTCTCTTGGCCACTATTTCGAGATCAACGTCGGGGGCAAGTTTTAAATCCCGAGTATGGATTTTCAGTATTTCAATCCTTCCCTGAAGGTCAGGTTTGTCAACCACAATCTGCCTGTCGAACCGGCCCGGACGCAGCAGAGCCTTGTCCAGCACGTCGGGTCGGTTGGTAGCGGAAAGGACCACCACCCCCTTACTGGCATCAAAACCGTCCATTTCTACCAGGAGCTGGTTCAGGGTCTGTTCCCTTTCGTCGTGACCGCCCATAACAACCGGGCCGCCACGCTGCCTTCCGATGGCATCCAATTCGTCTATGAAGATAATGCAAGGGGCTTTTGCACGTGCCTGTTCAAAGAGATCTCGGACCCGTGCAGCGCCTACGCCCACAAACATCTCTATAAAGTCTGAACCGCTGATATTGAAGAATGGTACCCCTGCCTCTCCCGACACGGCGCGGGCAAGCAGGGTCTTTCCTGTGCCGGGAGGACCCACCAGGAGTACCCCTTTGGGCATACGTCCTCCCAGGCGCTGAAAGTGTTCGGGATTACGCAAAAACTCAATAACCTCCCCAAGTTCCTGCTTGGCCTCATCGACACCTGCGGCGTCTTTAAAGGTAACATTCTTATCCGTTTCTGCATGGATGTGGGCCTTGTTTTTCCCTATGTTCATAAAGTTCATTCCCATACCACCCATCTTTTTGCCAAGATAGCCCCACAGCAAAAAGATGATGCCGAAGGGAATAATCCACTCAAATAT
>JALTEW010000174.1 GCA_027073795.1 bacterium
AGACTTTAAATTTCTAAAATCCAAATTTTTCTCTTGACAAATGCTGTCCTATCATCTATAAAGAACTTATGTTTTCTAAAGAGAACAAAAGCTATCTATCTGAATCATCTAAAATCGTAAAGGTTGATTTTAAGAGAGTTCCTGCCCTTGATAAATGCTTTAGAATTTTAGATCTTATAGGCCAATCTAAAAAACATCTCGGAATAAGCGATATTTCAAATGCGTTAGGGTATCATCGCAGTACAGTTTTCAATATTTTGTATACGCTGACAGACATTGGAATCCTTGAGCATGACACAGACAATAAATTCCACTTTGGGCTTAAGTTATATGCGCTTGGCAAAATAGCCGGCAACAGTTCTGAATTGATATCCACCGTGCACCCATATCTTGAAAACATTTCTCAGCAAACCAAGCTTTCCGCTTTTTTGGGTATTCGCTCCGGTCTGAGAGCAATTATCGTCGATAAGATTGATTCTAATTCGGACATTAGAGTATCTTCAGAAATAGGCATGAAGATACCCTTACTTGCCGGTGCAGGAGGTAGGGTATTACTTTCGCAGCTTCCAGATTCAATGCTTGATAGGGTTCTATCCGAAAACAAGCTGAGAAAGTTTACTCCATTCTCATGCACAGATAAGGAAACATATAAGGAATTGATAAAAAAGGCACGTGAGGAACAGTTTGCCTTTGATGATGAGGAGTACATTGAAGGAATAAGGGCACTGGCCGTTCCAATAAATTTGGATAAAAAATACATTCAAGCTGCCATTTGGATTGTAGGGCTCAAGAGCCAGATCAGCGATAACAAGATAAGATCTTATAAACAGTTGCTTCAGGAAAAGGCAAGGGAAATTGAGGTGCGGTTAATAACGAAATAAACAAAACTCAATTTAAAATAATAATCTCACAAAACATTAAAGAGAGGTTAATCGAAGTGTCTGAAGAGAAAGTGAGCTATTGGAATCCTTTCCTTGAAACCCTGCCAAGGGATAAATTAATTCAGATTGAGCTGAAGAACTTTCGGGCTATCCTTGATTACGCCAAAAAACGCGCCCCCTTTATTCGTGAAAAATTCAGGGATATCTCCCCTAACGATATCAAAACCATGAAAGACGTGAGAGCTCTGCCCCTCATCGATAAAGAGGACCTCCGGACGGCGCAGGAGGGCAAAGAGCCGTTCCCCTTTGGGGATATCCTGGGGGTTGACATCGGAGCAGTCAACGATTTCCGACAGACCTCCGGAACGACGGGAAGGCCCGTGTATGTCCCGGAGACCTATGAAAGCTGGCAATGGCGTATCGAGGTCTGGTGTCATATCCTGTGGATGGCCGGGTTCCGAGAAACGGACAGGGTTTTTGTGCCCTTTGGATACAATGTCTATGTGGCCTTTTGGGAGGGACACTATGCGGCGGAAAAACTGGGCTGTATGGTTATTCCGGGCGGCGCCCTGGACACAAAAGGCCGAATCAACAAGATGATCGAGGTAAAGGCCACCGCCCTGTTGAACACCCCGACCTACGGCCTTCACATGGCTGAAACCGCCAAAAAAATGGGCATAGACCCGAAGGATATTGGCATCAAAAAAATGGTATGTGCCGGCGAGCCTCTTCCCCAGGCAACCCGCAAAATGCTTGAGAATCTGTGGGGCGCCAGGGTGTATAACCATATCGGGGGAACGGAGCCCTGTGGATGGGCCTCCATGTGTGAGGAACGAACCGGCCTGCATGTCATTGAACCCTTTTTCCTGGTGGAAATCCTGGATATGGAAACCTTAAGCAGGGAAGTCGAGCCAGGAGAAATGGGTGTTGCCGTCGTGACCCCCCTTGGGAGGCATTCCTTTCCCATCATTCGATTTAACACCAAAGATATTGTGAGACGTGGGGAGGATGGTTGCCCTTGTGGCAGAACCTCCATGGTCTTATCCGAGGTTGTGGGCCGGCTGGATGATCTGAGAAAGATCCGAGGAGTTCTTTTTACTCCTGTTACGGTTGAAGAGATCCTGAGAAGAGAATTTCCTGTCGTCGGCGAATATGAAATTATCGTTGAAAAAAGGGGAGTCATGGATGAAATAAGCCTGAAAATGGAACTACATGAAGAGATAGGCGCCAGTTCTTTAGGGGAGCTTATTAATAGCCTCCGTGAGCGTTTAAAGATGAAGACCAATTTGAGGTTTAATATCCAGCTTGCCGATCCAGGGGAATTGCCGAGATATACCTTGAAATCAAAACGATTCAAAGACCTAAGGAGGGGACCTCTTGATGGAACGAAATAGCGAAAATGGAATAAGCCTCATTCAGGCAATGGGAGAAAAGATATCAGAAATTCATCAACTTGCCGAAGAATTAAAACAAATGGGCCATGGAATGCCTGTGATAGAAAAAAATGCTCGTTGCATCTTAAGTTTTATACATGCCTTAAAGTTTGGAGTTTCTGATATAGCAGACGTCATGATAATCAAGGAGGATAACCATGGGTGAAATAAGGAAAATCAGAACGGTTTGCAGAAGTTGCCACGGGGGTTGCGGGGTTATTGCCACCGTCAAAGATGGCAAGGTTATCAAGGTTGAGGGAGACCCCGATTCCCCCATTAGCCACGGAACCCTGTGTTCCAAGGGGCTTGCCATTACGCAGGTGGCCTATCATCCCGACAGAATCCTCCACCCCATGAAAAAGGCAAACGGGAAATGGGAAAGGATCTCCTGGGATGAGGCCCTTGATACCATCG
>JALTEW010000175.1 GCA_027073795.1 bacterium
AAGAAGACCTCACTATCCAGTTAGGCAGAGACGAACAGACTCGGGAGCTGCTTTTGACTGGCATGGGCCAGCTTCACATCGAAACAACACTGGAAAAGATGAAAAGAAAATTTGGTGTTGAGGTTGATCTGAGCATCCCCAAGGTTCCGTACAAAGAAACCATCAAGAAAACCAAAAAAGGTGTTATCTACCGGCACAAAAAACAAACCGGGGGACATGGGCAGTTTGCTGAAGTCCACTTTGACATCTCACCTCTGCCCCGTGGTAAAGGGTTTGAGTTTGAAAACGCCCTGACAGGCATGAACGTTCCGAGGGGGTTTGTCCCGGCTGTTGAAAAGGGAATTCTCGAAGCCATGAAAAGTGGTGTGGTAGCAGGTTACCCCGTGGTGGATGTAAAGGTGCGCTTCTACGACGGGAAATCCCACGAGGTCGATTCTTCGGAAATGGCCTTCAAAATCGCCGCCTCCATGTGTTTCAAAAAAGGAGTCCAGGAGGCACAGCCCACTCTTTTGGAACCCATCATGAAAATGGAGATCATCACTCCAGAGGAAAACCTGGGCGACGTGATGGGAGACATCAACAGCCGAAGAGGCAAGGTTCTGGGAATGGATTCAAAGGGCAAGTATCAGGTCGTCAAGGCCTTGATGCCCATGGCAGAAGTTCTTCAATACGCCCCGGACCTGAGATCCATGACAGGGGGGCGCGGAAACTTTACCATGGAATTTTCCCACTATGAGGAGGTTCCCTCAAACCTCAGGAACAAGATTGTCACCCAGCAAAAAGCGGCTGAGGAAGAATAAATACCCTTTTGAAGCAAGATTCCGAAACGACATAAAACTTGTAATAATGGATGCAGCGTAGTAGAATGAAATCAGTGGTTCAAAGGGTTTCTCAAGCGTCCGTCAAGGTCAGGGGAAAAACCATTGCGGCCATCGGCAAAGGGCTGGTTGTTTTAATTGGCATAGGCAGGGAAGATAGAAAAAGTGACGCCGAATACCTCGCCAGAAAAATCTCCGAACTTCGCATGTTTGAGGACAGGCAGGGACATATCCATTACAGTGTCAAGGAAATAGGGGGGGAAATCATTACTGTTTCCCAATTTACACTCTACGGAGACTGCCGCAAGGGAAGGCGTCCCTCTTTCATCAGGGCGGAGATTCCCGAACGGGCAAATACCCTTTATCGACATTTTATAACATCTCTCATTAACATGGGTGTGCCCGTTCAGGAAGGGGTTTTTCAGGAAATGATGGAAGTCACATTGACAAATGATGGTCCCTTTACTTTGTTACTCGAAAGTCCCACGGGGTAAATCCAACCGTGGGGAAAAGGCGTTTAGATAGAAGGTAAAAGATTAGAGGCTGAAGGAAAACCAAAAACAAATTTTCACACAGAGTTACAAAGATACCAAGGTTTTTCTGTTTCCCTTTTACCTTTGAAATTTAAGAACCTCTCTCGGAGGTGTAATAACATGGCAGAAAAGAGACTCAACAGGCAACCGGCCGTTGCGGGAATGTTTTACCCCGCTTCTCCCATTGAACTATCCTCACAAATCGATTCCTTCCTGGGTAAAGCTGAAATGCCTCCCCTTCAGGGCCAGGTTGTCGCCATTATCAGCCCCCATGCAGGCTATGTTTATTCCGGGCAGGTTGCCGCGTATGGCTACAAGACTGTGAAGGGAAAACCCTACGACCTGGTGGTTGTCCTCTCACCCAGTCATCGTGCCTATTTCAAGGGGGCTTCGGTATATACAGCAGGAGACTATTTGACACCTCTCGGTGTCGCAAAGGTTGACATAGAATCCTGTGAGGCCCTCCTCGCGCAGGATTCCTTCATCCAGTTTCACCCGCAGGTTCACGAGCAGGAACACGCCCTTGAGGTTCAGGTCCCCTTCCTCCAGCGGGCCCTCGCAGACTTCAAACTCCTTCCCATCGTGATGGGAAGTCAGGATATGGCATCATGCAAACGCCTGAAAGAAGCCCTGCTCCCTGTCATAAAGGGGAAAAAAGTGCTTGTCGTAGCAAGCTCTGACCTCTCACATTACCATCCGGATAGGGAAGCAAGAGAGCTGGACAATCGCATTATCAAAGCGGTTGAACACTTTGATCCAGATGAACTGAACAATCTCCTTGAAACAGGAAAGGCGGAGGCCTGTGGTGGGGGCCCTATCATTACGGCCATACTTGTTTCATCCGCCCTTGGGGCAACCCACGCCAAGGTTCTCACATACGCGAATTCTGGCGATGTATCCGGTGACCGACAGGCGGTGGTTGGATACCTCTCCGCCGTCTTCTATAAAAACAGTGATGCTGATCCAAAAAGGAAGGTTGGCGTGGACCTTGGCCTGACGGGTGATGAAAAAACAATTCTACACTCAATCGCGCGGGATGCTATCGAAAGCCGGCTGCAAGGCAAGCCCCTTCCCCCGCTTCCAGCTCTTACCCCAACCCTCGAGCAACACCGGGGCGCGTTTGTCACCCTGACAAAAAACGGGGGCTTGAGAGGTTGCATCGGCCTGATCCAAGCCGTCAGACCCCTTGCGTCTTCTGTTCAGGAAATGGCACTTGCCGCGGCGTTCCAGGACCCAAGATTCCCTCCCCTTTCAAGTGAAGAATGGCCCCTTATCGAGATTGAGATTTCAGCCCTGACCCCCTTCACACAGATAAAAGATTTTTCGGAAATCAAGATCGGAACTCATGGGTTATACATTCAGAAAGGTCCCTATTCCGGTTTGCTTCTCCCCCAAGTTGCCACAGAGTACGGTTGGAACCGGGAGGAATTTTTACAACAGACTTGCCTGAAGGCAGGGCTTCCGCCCAACGCGTATAAAGACTCGGACGCAAAAATTTACCTCTTTTCGGCAGATATTTTTTAGACTTCACAGGGGAAACATTGTCAAAAAAACTTTTAGTGATAGATGACGATCTCCTTTTCAGGGAGATGCTTGTCGAAATTCTAAAGGCACAAGGTTTCGATATAGCTGAAGCTGGAGATGGAGAAGAGGGTATAACAACCTTTAAAGCGTTTGCTCCTGACCTTGTGATTACCGATGTCCGCATGCCTAAAAAAACCGGGATTCAAATGGCCCAGGAAATCCTTCGGCTTTCCCCCGAAACCCCTATCATCTTCGTGAGCGGTTGGTATGACCCAGCCAGGGATTATCCTGTAAACGGGGCAAATGCTTCATCCCTGAAAAACACGTCCTGCGTCTATTTTTTAAAAAAGCCCTTCCGTATTCCCCAACTTCTGAGCCTGATAAATGAAATCGATACCCCTTGCAAAAAACACCAAGCAGCCTAAAAAGGCAAACAGGAAAAGCTCTCTATCCCCCATCTCCAGGTAATGATCTACCCACTTCCTCTTTTCCGGCCTTTCTTCTTTTCTCTGGCAATCCAGACATATATTCCCAAAATAAGAAAAGAGGACAGGATAAGTGACAGAAGAAACAGATTATAGTGCGTGCTGGCGATATGGTATTCCGCAATAAAATAAAAGAGGACCACCCATACCACCAAAGGAATCCAGGAAAAGAGACGATATCTCATATTTTTATCCTCATGACGATGCCGTAACAGGTGCTATATGTTTTTTCTTCAGGTGAAAAAACAACCCGAGAAAAACAATAAGTCCCACAAGGTTGTAACTCACATAAGGCAGGAAGAGCAACACCGACGGAATAAACATTATGGCCCTTAAACCAATCGGTACACGCTCATACAGCCACCCTTCCGTCACAACTGTCAGGGCAAACAATCCCAGGGTCGTTGCCAGAATACTCCTTACAATTCCATGCCAGGGACCTGCAAAGACAAGTCCCGGGCCGTACACAAAAACAAAGGGAAGGATATACTTGGCAATGCCTAACCTGAAGGAGGAAAAGCCCGTCTCCATCGGGTTAGACCCCGCGATGCCCGCTGCGGCAAAGGCGGCCAGGGCTACGGGCGGCGTAATGGCAGACACCAGACCAAAATAAAAGGCAAAGAGGTGTGCCGCAATGGGTGTAACCCCCATTTTAACCAGAGCAGGTATTACCAGGGCTGCTACGGTAATGTAAACTGCCGTTGTCGTCAGCCCCATACCCAGAATCAAAGAGGCAATCATAGTAAGAAAAAGAGCCAGCCACAATCTTCCCGCTGCAATGGTCACGATAAGGTTTGTAAATTTGAGCCCCAGCCCAGAAACGAAGACAGAGCCGATGATGATACCTGCGCAGGCGCATGCAATCGACACGGGGAGCGCCTTCGTAGCCCCGTCCTCAAGCGCAGAAAGCAATCTCTCAGGAGACATCCGTGTGTCCTTTTTTAGGAAGCTCAGAACAAGCACTGAAACAATCGCCCAAAACGCCGCGTACATCGGGGTATAGCCAATCACCAAAAGGCCGATAATGACCGCCAGTGAAATGAACAGGTGCCCTCCCCGCTTGAGTTCTTCTTTCGCATTGGGAAGCTCCTCCTTTTTCAGCATGGCGAGGTTCCGTTTGGCAGCTTCGAAGTGAACCATAACAAAGATTGAAAAGAAATACAGAATGGCCGGGAAAAAGGCGGCGACACACACCTTCAGGTAAGGAATAGAAAGAAATTCGGCGATGATGAAGGCCGCTGCCCCCATCACCGGTGGCATAATCTGCCCGCCACTGGATGAACACGCCTCCACGGCAGCGGCAAAACGGGGGCGATAACCGATCTTCTTCATCAGGGGAATGGTAAAGGTTCCCGTGGTGACAACATTCGCCACGGCGCTTCCTGATACGGTTGCCATTAGAGCACTGGAGACAATAGACGCCTTAGCAGGTCCTCCCCTCCGGCTTCCTGTCAAAGCCAGGGCAAGATTGATGAAAAATCTGCCCGCCCCGGACTCCATTAGAATGGCCCCAAACAGAATAAACAGAAATATGTAGGTCGCCATAACCATCAGGGGAATTCCATAGATCCCATTTTCACGCATGAAGAGGTAATCCACAATCGTAAACCAGGAGTTGGGTGGTCCATAAAAAATCCAGAAAAAGTGGTTAGATAAGGCCGTATGCACCAGGAAAAATCCCGAAATGAGCACCATAGCCCAGCCTACGGTTCTCCGTGTCGCCTCGAGGAGAATAAATATCATAGCTGTTCCCATCCAAAGGTCCCAATTCGTCAGATCCCCTCGTCTGAAGATGAAGGCTTCAATGTCGTAAAGGGTATAGACCTGGATGGTAATGACGGCCGCAAGCAGGAAAAAATCGATGAAAGAGTACCACTTGTACGGCTCTCGCCACGATTTTCTGCCCAGGGGTTTTATCAGAAAAGTTATCACAAGAACAAAGGCCAGGTGAGTGGACCTAAAGGCATGTGCCTCCACGGTTCCCGCATAAGAAATAAAAAGGTGATAAAGAGAAAGCGAGATGCTTAAAGAAGCTGCAACAAAAGCTACTACAACATGAGGCGGCCTTTTCCGAAAAAGTGTTTCAACAATTGTGAGGGATTTCTCTTCCGTATAGGCAACTATTCCCGACAAAACCACTCCTTAAAAAAGGGGGCCCGCGGATCCCGTAGGAATCCATGGGCCCCCTTACACAAAAAGTTACTTTATCTTCACACCATGTTCCTTGTAATATTTCATCGCACCAGGATGAACCGGTATTTTACAACCCCTCAGTGCATTTTCAAGGCTTACCTGCGAAATCGCCTTCTTCTTGATTTTCGCCAGCTCGTCGAGGTTTTCGAAAATAGTCTTTGCTATGGCATAGGCTACATCGTCTTCCACGTCCTGAGAAATCAGGAGGCAGGTCACGGTCCCTACCGTGGGAACGTCCCTATCCATCCCCTTGTAAGCGGTTTTAGGGATAACCGTAGGGAAGAGCCCAGGCTCCAGAGACAGAACCTTTTTCATATGGGCCGGGTCAATCCCCAGAAAACGAACGCCTGGCCTGAAATTCAGGTCAATAATCGTGGACTGCGGGCACGAAGTAACGGCCATATAGGCATCGGTATGACCATCCTTCATCAAAGCAGCCGCGTCGGCATAGCCAACAAAGTCTACCTTTCCCCCCTCCTTCTTTATACTGGCAAAGGTTATCCCGTAGGCCTTAAGGATAACCTCTGCGATGGCCGTCCCCGTGAACCCGACTTTGCCAGGAACAATACGTTTGTTTCTCAGATCTGCAAAGGAATGAATTTTACTGGACCTGGGGACTGCTACCTGGAAGATACCGGGATACAGGGACGCGAGGTACCGTAATTTTTTATGGGGTTTTTTAAACTTTCCCTTGCCATTATAGGCATTGAAGGCCGTATGGGAGTAGCTCCAGCCAAGATCCGCATTGCCCCTCTGGATCGACTTACAGTTTCCAACCCCGCCTCCCGGACCGTTCGAGGTCGATATCCCTGTCGCCTGCTCGACAAGATTCATGATTGCTGACCCGAGAGGATACCAGGATCCCCCTTCCGGCCCCGACACCATTTTCAGGAATTTACGGTTGAACTTGCCCGCGAAGGCCGTTCCCGTCATGACCAGTGCGACCGAACAAACTAAAACCAGACCCAAAACAAACATCCTCTTCTTCATGACCCTTCCCTCCTTTTGTTATCGTTTTGCCTGCTATACCTCCGATATAACGTTATTTTATATTATCAGATGCTGCGGGTCAATATGTTTACGTAGCAGATCCAAAGATTTTTGCGGCGGTTCCTCTTCCATCCTTGCCTGTGCTGTATCCAGCTCAAACCCTACATCATTTCTGATCTCGTCGGCGCTGATGCCAGGGAAAATAGTTGCCAGATACATTCTGGAGGTTCTCTTGTCAAACATAAAGGTTCCCTTGTTCGTTATCACCGCCTCGGGCCTTCCGTGACGTACCTCTTTTCCCCTCTTTTTAGGTTCCCATCCTGGCGTAGAAAGATAATCCAGTTTTTCAACGAATTTGCGCCTCTCAAGCTTCATAAAAATTAGGGTCCTTGCCGCGAAAACAGCGGCGTCTGTGGCCCCACCGCTCCCCGGGAAACGGACCCGAGGCCGATGGTAAGGTCCAATACAGGTAGAATTAAGGTTTCCATAGGCATCAATCTGGCCTGCCCCGAGAATCGCCACTACCCGGCTTCCTGTGTTCGGATTCTGCAGAATGCCAAAGGAATCCACAAGGCCTGTATGGATACTCGCCTGTGTCATGACTCTGGGGTCCCCCACAGAAAGTGGCAATTCAAGGAGTTGAGAGTCAATCCCTCCTGTCTCAAAAAAAATAACACTGTTAGGCGCCTGTATCCGCTTGGCGGCCATCGCTGCTATCATGGAAATCCCCGTGCCACAAAATACGATATCGCCATCGTGAATCCGCCGCGCGGCGGCCAGAACCATCAATTCCCTTGGGCTTGCTTCCCTCATCGGCCACTCCTTTCCAGCCCAACAGCATATCCTGTTTCCGGGTCCGCCTTAATTCTCTCTAAGTCCTCCCATCCGATGCGGGAAAGATAATCCGAATGATCTTCCGTAGAATAAACATAGGTCTCAAGATATCCGTTCAGTTTTTCTTCACTCCTCGCCATCTCGGCATAGAGCTTCAAATGGCGGGGGTCATAATCGTAATAACCAAAGCAGGCAGTTGGATGGGCACCAAAGGGCATGTGAACCACGGCATCCACCATAAAAAAGGGGATCTTGTTCTGGGATGGATCCCTTCGCAACTCCTCAGGGTCAATCAGCTCTTCACAGCTTACGATGACATGTCTGGAGGCCTTGGCCTGTTCCACGTCCGTGAACGTCAATCCCTTGATTCTCACTGTTCCCTCCGTATCCGCCTGATGCGCATGGATCAAGGCGACATCCGGGGTCAGCGCCGGTACGACCAGTAATTCTTCCCGGCCACCCTCACTAAATGGATTCCTGACCACCCCCAGCTTCTTAGAGGGCAGTTTAGGATGATTCTTGCGCTCGGAAAAGGAAACTCCCCATTTCCTGACCACACCGGTTTTCAGGGAGGAATACAAGGGCAAGAAGGGAAGTCCCATGGCACCCGCCAGGAATCTCAGGGACATCTGAAAGTTGGTGTAGTCCTCGAATCTAATCCTGCCCCCTTCTATAGCACGCCGAAAACACGGGCCTCCACCAGGCGAAAACCGCGCCGTTCCTCCATAAGCAACTTCAATCAGGTTTACACAGTCTGCACCGATCAGCAGGTCGAAAGCCTGGCCCTGGGAATGGACAGCTACATGAAGGTCCTTTTTCCTCTGACGGATAATTTCGTGGCAGAGCCCCATGGGATTCCGGGTGATGGTAAAACCGCCAAAGGTAATAAGGTCCCCGTCGTGGACAAACTTCTCCACCGCCTCCCGCGCGCTCATAACCTTGGCATGTTTATTCAGGTTGACCACCGGAATGGTCCCCTACATCTTTCCCAGGATATTTCTCGCGATAATCAACTTCTCTATCTCTTTGGTTCCTTCATAGATCTCAACTACCTTCGCGTCCCGATACAGACGTTCGATGCCATATTCCCTGAGATAACCATACCCCCCATGGATCTGCAAGGCTTCGTTAGCCACATAAACACCCACCTCCCCGGCAAACCATTTGGCCATCGCCACCAGTTTGTGATCCACGATACCATGGTCGATATTCCAGGCAGCCCTCCAATACAGTGACCGCGCCGCTTCAATCCTTGTAGCCATCTCCGCCAGCTTGAACTGAATCGACTGAAAACTCCCCAGATACTTACCAAACTGTTTCCGGCTTCTGACATGCGTAACCGCCCTTTCAAAGGCACCCTGAGCCACCCCCACCCCCTGGGCACAGATATGAACCCGGGTGTGGTTGAAAAAATCCATGAAATGATAAAACCCTCGGCCCGGCTCACCAACCAGATGATCACTGGGCACCTTGACATTGCTGAAAGATACTTCAGCCGTATCCGAGGCACGGATCCCCAGTTTCCCTTTCAGCTTGTTGGCTTCAAACCCCTCACGGTCCGTTTCGACAAGCA
>JALTEW010000176.1 GCA_027073795.1 bacterium
ATCCGCAACGTTATTATGCATAGGAAAACGCTGCCAAAGCGCGGGGCGTAAAACCCCTTCCAAGCTCTATCGGGGAAATAGCTTAACTGATTAAAGCCACATAGTCATGATAATGAAACCAAACAGCCTTTTTACCTTAATTCTAACCCGAAACTATCTTGATTATGAGATCCGCCTTAGAAGGGTGCCTTATGTAGCGAATTTATACAGACTATTGACCCGTTTATGATGTGTGTGGTAGGAACAATTGAGAATAAGGGAAATCTTTATGGGAACCGCTAAATGAAAAGGTTCCGTGCGATAGGAGGGATTTATGGCCATTGGACGTAAAGAGGTTGAACATATTGCGGCCCTTGCCCGTCTTTCTCTGGGCGAGGACGAGAAGCTACGGCTTGAAAAGGATTTGAATGCCATCTTGGGATATGTGGAAAAACTGAATTCCCTTGACACGAAGGGGATTGAACCGACTTCCCATACCCTTGAAATCACCAATGCCTTTCGTGAAGATGTCCTTATCTCTTTTGAAAAAGGAGAAAAAATTCTTAAAAATTCCCCGGCGAGGCTGGAGGCTTTTTTCCAGGTACCGCCTATTACCGAAGATATTTCTTCCACCTGAGGAGGTGTCATGTCCCTACCAACCTACCATACCATCAAAGAACTTTCGCAGGCGCTGAGTAAAAAAGAGGTGAGCTCTGTTGAAATAACACGGCAGTACCTTGAGCGTATTGACCATCTAGACGATCAGATCAAGGCGTATCTGTACGTCGATGGGGATGCCGCCCTCCGTGAAGCGAAAGATGCGGACGCGATCATTCAAAAAGGTGAAGCTACCTCTCTGACAGGGGTTCCCTTGGGGATAAAAGACGTTATCTGTATGGAAGGAGTTCCCAACACCTGTGGATCGAAGATACTGAAAGACTATGTTCCACCCTATTCCGCCACTGTTATTGAAAAGCTCAGGCAAGAGCATGTGGTTTTTCTTGGGAAGCTTAACATGGATGAGTTTGCCATGGGGTCGTCCACGGAAAATTCCCGTTTCCAGGTTACGAGAAATCCCTGGGACCTGGAGAGAATTCCCGGGGGATCCAGTGGCGGTTCTGCTGCGGCTGTGGCAGCAGCCCTTTGCGCGGGAGCGCTTGGGACGGATACGGGTGGTTCTATTCGACAGCCAGCATCTCTTTGTGGGATTGTGGGGCTGAAACCTACCTACGGAAGGGTTTCCAGATTTGGGCTTGTTGCGTTTGCCTCTTCCCTTGATCAGATCGGCCCCATGACCCGCTCTGTGTGGGATGCGGCCCTCCTTCTCAATGTCATCTCAGGTCATGACCCCAGAGACTCAACCTCGATGCCAAAGGAGGTCCCGGATTACACGGAAGGGCTGAAAGACGGGTTAAAAGGGCTGAAAATTGGCATTCCGGAAGAATACTTCATTGAAGGAGTCGATCCGGAGGTGGAAAAACACATTAAAGAGGCCATTGACGCCATCAAAGATGCAGGGGCTGAAATTGTTCATCTTTCTCTGCCGCATACGGAATATGCTACCGCGACCTATTATATCATCGCCACGGCGGAGGCGAGTTCCAACCTGGCACGCTATGATGGTGTCAGGTATGGGTATCGGGATGGCTCCACCAGATCCCTCAGGGAGATGTACGAGAAAACCCGATCCGAGGGATTTGGCACAGAGGTGAAGCGCAGGATTATGCTGGGAACCTATGTCCTTTCTGCAGGTTACTACGAGGCCTATTACCGAAAGGCACAGCAGGTGCGGACGCTCATACGAAACGATTTCAACGAGGCATTTAAAAGGTGTGATGTCATTGTGACACCCACTTCCCCTACCCCAGCGTTTAAGATAGGAGAAAAGACAGAGGATCCTCTTCAAATGTATCTCTCTGATATCTTTACTATTTCGGCTAATCTATCTGGAGTACCAGGAGTTTCCGTGCCTTGTGGGTGGACGCAGGAAAACCTTCCTATCGGGCTGCAGTTTCTCGGCAATACCTTTGGCGAGCAAACGCTGTTGCGTGCCGCCTATGGGTATGAAGAAATTTTTCCGCTTTCGGATCGTTACCCGGAGATTGTAAAAGGCTAAGGACGAAAGGGAAATTACGCTTCTTTTTTGAGAATGTTTTTCAGCTCCGGAGGCAGACGAAGGATTTTTCCCAAAGAGTTGATAACAACCATCTGGTTGCGAACCTCTGCGAGAGGCGTTTGGGTATGATGATCCCTGATCAGATGATGGAACCAGAAGCTTGCCCGGGTGACATGTTGAATTTCGGTCTTAATTTCCACCGTTGTGCCATACCGCGCTGGGGATAGGTAGTCGGCCTCGACTTTTTTGACCGTGAGATAGATCCCTTCTTTTTCTTTATCCGCGAGATCCCATCCCTGCTGCCTGAGATAGATGAACCAGGAGCGTTCACACAATCTCAAATAATTGGCGAAATAGACAACACCTCCGGCATCGGTGTCTCCATAGCAGATGGTGTAGAGGAGGGGAGTCAAATGCGCTGCCTTTCGTCACTACTGGGGAAGGCTCAGAAAAGCGAGGCTTCCGGCAAGGAGAAAGATGATATTTACAGACCAAGCGGCAAGAAATCCGTTCAGAAGCCCGGCGTAACCCAGAGAGTTGAACAGGGAAGAAAAAATAATATAGAGAATGCCGATCCCGATGGCAATCCCTAAGCTAAGGCTGATCCCCCCCCATCGCCCCATTTTCAGGGCAAAGGGAATAGCAACCAGAACCATGATGATTCCTCCAAAGGGATAAGCCGCCTTGGCATGAAGATCCACTAAATATCGGTTGAGGGTTTTCTGACTGATATGGGTCTTGTTCTTTTCAATGTATTCTTTAAGCCTGCTGAAGCTCATCTGTTTCGTCTGTTTTTCCGCTTCTTCCGAAACCTTCGAGAGTTTGGGAAACTCAAAAATCCGTTGAGGATATTTGAAGGTCACGATGGGCTTTCCTTTCTCAAAGGTTCGCCAGATGACATTGGTGAGAAGCCATTTTTTAGGAGATATCTGTGTGGCACTCAGGGCATCTATCCGCTCGATGACGTAAAAATTCTTGTCCATTTTGAAGATGGTGATACCTTGAATCGTCTTACCAGAGGCGTCAACTCTTCGGAAATTGTAAATTTTGTTTTCCCACCGGAGCCATTTTTTCTCACCAAAGAAAAACTCGCTTTTCTTTTCCTTTTTTATCTGGGTGGTGTAGATGGAGGTGGATTTTCTGTGGGTTACGGGGACGAGAATCTCACCATCTAAAAACACAAGGATGCTGAGGATGCCAGCCAGGAAAAAGACGGGCCGGACGGTTGCCCACAGATTGATGCCATGTACCCGCATGGCCATGATCTCCTGATTTTTTGAAAATATCGAGAATGTGACAAGGGTTGCGACCAAAATGGTGAAAAGGAAGGTCTGGTAAAAATACCATGGCAGGGACAGGCCGTAATAGGAGAGGATGAGAGAGAATGGGGCGTGGTATTGGATGAAGGTATCCGCGTGGTCGAAAAAGTCTGCAATGACAAAAAAGGTGACAAACACAAAGGTGATGAAAAAGAAATGCTTGAGGAACTCTTTCCCAATGTAGCGGTCAAGAATCTTCACCATACGCGCTTTCCCTGCAGCCATGTTTTAAAACGGATCCACTGGCTTTCGAGGTATTCGAAACCCTTGGGAACTTGCTCTTTGTAGCCCAGCTTAAACAGGTAAAGTCCGGCAAGGGTGATGATAATATTGGGAAGCCAGACTGCCCAGATCGGCGGGAGGGTTTTGTTTCGTCCCAAGGCATCAAAAAAGATGGTCAGGCCATAGTAGATGAAAACTACCAGCAGGCACAGAAGGAGCCCGGCGGAGCGCTTTGAACGCTTGGGCTGTATGCCCAGTGGAACCCCGATGAGGGTAAAAATCAGGCAGGTAAAGGGAATGGCAAACTTTTTGTTCAATTCAATTTCATCGCCTGACGTATCTTCTCCGGCCTTCCTCTGTTTTTGGATACGTTTTCTCAGGGCTCTGACGGAAAGGTCCCTTGCCTTGACACGCATGATTCCCCTTGAGCCAATTCTTTTTGCCAGATCAACCCTGAAATCATAGGAACTGAAATGCAGTTTCTGGTAAGACTCCTTCATGGAGAACATCTGATGGATGTTACCGTCAAGAAGGCGGATGACCATCAGGTGGCTCTTGATATCCTTGAGAACACGGCCCCTGGGTGCCACGATGGTGATTTCCCTGTTGGGGTCCCGGGCGTCCTGGACAAAGATATCCTTGAGGGTCTGCGTGGCTGGATCGTAACTTTCCACGTAAAACAGAAAGTTATCTCCCAACTTGGTAAAGGAACGTTCTGTTACCTGGAAATAAGAGGTTTCTTGAACCATTTCAACAATGAGGCTCTTGATTTTACGCGTTCCCCAGGGAAGGCCTTCAAGAACCACGAGGTTCACAGCCATAAATGATATGAGGGCAACCATTCCATAGGGGCGGAGCATCTGGAGCATGCTGACCCCGGAGCTTTTCAAGGCGATGATCTCCGAATCGGATGAAAGTCGCCCCAAGGAAACTAGAATTGCAAGAAGAAGAGCAATGGGGATGGTAAAAACGAGGAAAGAGGGGATGAGGTAGATGAGAAAACGGATAACATAGCTGACAGGCGTACCTTCATAGACAACAAGCTTCATCAGATGGAAGATCCGCCCCATAAACAGGAGAAAGGTAAAGGCAACAAGACCAATCCCGTAAGGGGGAAGGATTTCAATGAAGAAATATTTGTCTAACAGGTTAAACCGCATGGAGGCAGAAATGGGTAAAGGGTTTCATTTTTCATAATGTTTCATTATACCATAGCTTCAGCAGATTTAAAATCTGAAAAGACCCTTGACGAATGGGGATATCCAGAGAAAGAGGGACGTGAGTCCCACTGCAAGGTATCCGGACACGGTAACAAGTCTCAGGGTTTGCCGGACGGTTTCGGGCGATATCCGAGAACTTCCGTCTCCGATGATCGGTTTTTTGACCTCTCCAAAGGGGTAACGTACCAAGCCTCCGAGTTGGACATGAAACACCCCTGCGACAAAGCTTTCCGGATGACCCGCGTTGGGGGACGATGAGCAGAGGCGGTATTTGGTTGCGGACTCAAGTCCTGCCGCCACATCCATTTTCAGAAGCCAGGCGCCAAGGAACAGGAAGAGAAGGGAAAGCCGCGCTGGAATGAAATTAACGACGTCATCCAGTTTTGCCGCGAATCTTCCAAAGTGAAGATAGGTTTCACTTTTATAGCCAATCATAGAATCGAGGGTATTGATAATACGATATCCCAGGACACCGGCCAGGCCATACAGACAGGGCTGGTGGAAGCTGTAGCCAACAAGGGAGAAAAGGGAGAAATAAAAGACTGGGGATAGAAATCCATCAATTAGGCCTTCCGCGATGGTTTCGATAGTTGCCCTGACGATTCCCTCTTCATTCAAAACGCTTGTATCTCGTCCCACAATCATCTGAAGAGCGTCCCGGCTCTTTTGAATTTCACCTCTTTCAAGAAATGCCATAACGGGCCGGACATGATGGGCGAGGTCTCGCATGGCAATGCAACTATAAAGGATAAAAAGGGAGAAAAGAAATCCAATGGGTGTATAGAAAGAGCTAACTCTGGCTAAAATTATCAAAAGGCCTTCCCAGAAAAAGAGGACGATAAGGGTTAGGGAAAATCCCCCCCAGGCATCTGGGACGTCTCGTGCGCGTATGGCCTTTTCCAGGAAGCGAATGGATTTTCCGATAAGCCTGACGGGGTGCCCGGGATAGGGGGGATCCCCCACAAGTCGATCCAGTATAACGGCGCAGAGCAAAAAGAGGGCGCAGGATATCATGGAAGCGGGAGGGGAAAAAGGAAGAGGGGCGAAGGCAGAAGGCTGAAGGGAAAACAAAAAACC
Source organism: bacterium (assembly GCA_027073795.1). GTDB lineage: Bacteria > Desulfobacterota > S145-22 > S145-22 > S145-22 > S145-22. The sequence goes on from JALTEW010000176.1 coordinate 5,934, forward strand.
TTCGTCGTTTCGGGTAATAGCTTAAATTTGAAAGATTTCCCGTAAGGTGTAAAGCGTAAAGTATAAAACGCAAAGGAAGCGCTTTGCGCAAAGCGCTTTGCGCAAAGCGAAACATCTAAGAAACGTAACCAGTTAAATCCTAGAGCTTTATTTAGCCTTCTGCCCATGGTCTCATTCCCCGTTTTTGCAGGTGCATCAAAGAAGGGTCAAGCCTTGATTTTAATCGGGATGCCGCTGATAGTAAAAATCACCTCGTTGGCCACTGCGGCAACCCGCTGATTCAGGCTTCCTGCCTCGTCCCTGAAAAGCCGAGTCGAGGGATCCGCCGGAATAATTCCCAGTCCTACCTCGTTTGAAACAAGTATGAGAGAACAGGGAGGATGCTGTAAGACCGAGAAGAAGGAGTTAATTTCTTCTGCATCGGCGAGTGAGTCCTCGTATTTATACAGGAGATTTCCCAACCATACTGTCAAACAGTCAATGATAGCGATTTCAGTCTCGCCGGGTAAGGCTTTTATAGCATCTCCCAGCGTGTAAGGTTCTTCAATCGTCACAAAGGACGCGTCGCGTTCCTGTTGATGGGTGACAATCCGCTGTTTCATCTCATCATCGATGGGAAGGGCCGTGGCAATGAAGGCCTTATGAGCAAAGGGTTCCGCAAGATGAAGGGCATGACGGCTTTTGCCGCTTCGGCTTCCCCCTACAATGAGGGTGACCTTTCTCTCTCTTGTGTTCATTTTACCTCGGAGAGTTCTGTAACAACCCAGCCTAGTGTTGTCAAGCAGTGTCCAAGGGGGGTTGTTATTTTTTTCACTTGACAAAAGCAGGGAAATATACTCTATTATATTCGTTAAAGTGAATAAAAGATAAATCTGGCCGTCAAAATAAACAGGAAGGGAGGTGAGATAAGTGAAAAGATTTTTTATTGGTTTCATGGCGGTTCTCTTTATTGTCAGCATGGTTGCTGTGACGATGGTGTATGCGGGTACGATCAAGGCACCGGACAAGCCCTTGGTATTTGAAAACAGACATGGGGCAGTAACCTTTGACCACAGCATTCACATCAAGGCGGGTTTGAAATGTCAGCAATGTCACCATATGTGGAAAGATACCAGCAAACCCCCCCAAAGCTGCAAAGAGTGTCACAAGAAAAAGAAAACCGGTGGTGTCCCTAAAATCTACAACATGGCCCACAAGAGCGATCACAGCTGCAAGGGGTGTCACAAGGCATTCAAGAAAGCCGGAAAGAAGACCGGGCCGACCAAGTGCAGCGGCTGCCACAAAAAATAGTGATTTTTAGTTTAGTAAGGGCGGGGATCAGGTTTGACCCCGCCCCTTTGTTTCTAAGTACAAAGACCAGACCCTCTTTGCGTGATCAGGTACAGGTCTATGAAAATTCTGGAATGTGTTCCCAATATCAGTGAGGGAAGGGACAAAAAACTCGTTTCAGATGTCCTTTTATCTCTCGATGGATTTAAATCTGTTAAGTGTCTGGATGTCTCTTCGGACGAGGACCACAATCGTAGTGTGATTACCCTGATCGGGCCTCCGGAAGAGGTGCCCAGGGCCATGCTGGCCTTGGCCATATCTGCCATTGAGCGCATCGACATGCGAACCCATCAGGGCAGTCACCCGAGAATCGGGGCAGTGGATGTCGTTCCCTTCATTCCAATCCGTGGCATGGAAATGTCGGAGGTGGTGGAGATTGCCCATGCCTTTGGCAGGCGATTGGGTGAAAAAGCCAATATTCCCATCTACTTCTATGAAGAAGCGGCACTGCGGGAAGACAGGAGGAATCTTGCCGATGTACGCAGGGGACAATATGAAGGGCTTGAGGAGAAGCTCCAACATGCCGATGGTAAACCGGATGCCGGAGTTACCGCTTTCAATCCCAAGTCCGGCGCAACCATCGTGGGTGCGCGGCCTCCCCTGATTGCCTTCAATGTCAATCTTAAGACCCAGGACAAGACTGTGGCCGATGCCATTGCCCGTGCGGTGCGTTACAAAACAGGTGGATTCAAAGCCGTCAAGGCTATGGGGGTGTCGCTGAAGGAAAAGGGGCTGGTTCAGGTTTCCATGAACCTTGTGAATTATCAGGAAACCCCTATCCATCGCGTGGTGGAAACCATTCGGTTCGAGGCGGCACGTTACGGGGTAGCTGTTACTGAGTGTGAGTTGATCGGCCTTGCTCCACTGGCAGCCTTGGAAGAGATCATCCGTTTTTATTTACAAATCCCGGGGTTCTCCGTCGACCAGATTATAGAAGCCCACCTGCTTCCATAAAGAGGCAAATCGTATCCATGACGTCCCGTAGATCCCAGTCGGTGAAATTCTCAGCAAAAAGGTATTTCCAAAACCTGATTGATGGCCTGACCGATGATTTGAAGGTTGTGGATCGTCAATACCGTGTTGTTTTTGTTAATCAGACAGCGGCTCAGCGCCTCTTTAAGAAACCGGAACAGATACTGGGCCGGAAATGTTATGAGGTTTTTAACCATTTCGACCATCCCTGCCCCTTTTGTACAACGCAGCAAACTTTTGAAACGGGGGAAACACTTCATACGGAATTCGGATACACGGACACGGATGGAGACCCCTACTTTTTTCTTCTGACCACCTTCCCCATTCGCGATACAGAAGGGGAAATCCCTTTTGTTGTTGAGGTGACACGCGATGTCACGCAGAAAAAAAGATTGGAGCAGGAAGTCATCAGATCGCGGACGCTCAAGGCCATCGGCCAGTTTGCTGCGGAGCTGGCCCATGAGGTCCGCAATCCCCTCAACGCAATCACGTTTCAAACGGCCTTACTCAAAAAGATTAGGGCGGAGCGCCCGGATGACCCTTGCACGCGTCAGCTATCGGAAGTGGCAAAGGTGGTTGATGAAGAAATCGCGCGGTTGACAAAGCTTACGCAGGATTTCTTAACCTTTACGCGGCAGGAGTCCCTGAAACGGGAGCCAGTAAATCTGAGAGAAGCCATCCAGTCTTCTCTCGCCCTTTTAAA
>JALTEW010000177.1 GCA_027073795.1 bacterium
GTAATTGAGGAGGGTGCCACGCATCTTTGCCTGACGCAGGAGGCGGTTTGTAACCACTAGACCACCTACTACCCACCCTGTTGAAACTATAGCTTGAGTGAGAAAAAGAGGTTGTACCCCTACAAGCTGTCTTAAAATAATTCGGTTTAGCAAGTCAAAAAACCACCATAAAGGTGACACAAAATCTACCGAGATCAGCTCACGCGGGAGATGATCAGGGGGAATAAAGAAGCCAGAAAAGAGTAGCATGACGAATATCAGAAGCTCACTGATACTTCCCACCTGCTTGAATTTGATGGAAAGGCCAAAAAGGAAGAGACCCATTCCTACAATCCCAGCTAATGCTACAGCCACAACAACAAGTGCTGCACCGACCTGCCAAAGAGAGAGTTGAACTAGTGCCCTCCCGAAAGGCATGAAAAACGCTGCCAAGACAAGAAAACCCACTACCCAGATAAGCGACATCACTATTTCCGCAACTGTATGAGCCACAAGGTATAATAAGAGGGATGTCCTGGTGGTAAGGATCTGCGGCAGGGTTCCTAAATATGCTTCCTCAACTAACACATTGCTCATTTTGGCCAACACATGGGCTGCTAAATACCAGAGAATGAAACAGCTAATGCGAACTAGACTTTCTAAGGGCACAGTCTCCGGATACGCAGTCAACATTGCTATGAAAAATACAAATTTAATGAAAAGATCTACAATGTAGTCCAGCAAGTAGTGGCGGTACTCACCTTTCTTTTTTATAAACGCAGCTCTTAAGGAACTCAACAGGAACTTAAACATAATCATTGAATTTCATTAGGTGAAAGAATAACCGCTCCAGAGGTAATTCATGATCTAAATTCACACCCTCATTGCCTAATAATTCTAACAATTTGGATCTAGGGCCTTCCCACACAAGACGCCCTTTGTTAATGAAAAGATAGTAGTCACTCACTTCCTGGGCAAGACCCATGTCGTGAGTAGTCAACAGTATTGTTTTCCCTTGATCGTCTCGCAACCTTTTAAGCAAAGAGAACATTTGCCGCCGGGACTGAACGTCCAAACCAAGAGTAGGTTCATCCAGGATAAGGAATTCCGTACCTTTCATAAGTGCGATGAGCAACGCAAGCTTCTGTTTCATGCCGCGCGACAAGTGGAATACCTCAGTTGACAGTTTAGTGTCAAGCGCTAGGAACTTCAGGTATTCACGAACGAATCCTGACTTAATGGCTACATGGTTAAGATATTTGAAGTATATCAGATTTTCTTCCACGGTGAGATAACCGTATACATTCTCAACCTCCTCAAATAGAAATGCAATCTGCTCTCGCACGGGACACTTCACAAGATCCCGCCCGCGGTATAGAATAGATCCTCGCTCTGGCAGGATTAAACCAGCTATACATTCTACCAGCGTAGTCTTTCCAGCTCCATTAGGTCCTAAGAGCACGGCAATATTGCCCTGCTTAACTTCCATAGAAAGATTAATAAGGGCGTGAACTGCGCCTGGATAAGTCTTTGATACCCCCTTTATAACTAAATCTGCGTCCACGCCCTTATTGTCCGCCACTATACAACAACCTTTAGCTGTTCAACAGGTGGAACCTCAGCGAGGGTCCCATATCCCTTTTCCTGGTAGGCAAGCTCTGTGGACATTAACGCAGAGTAAAGAAACATCGTGAATACATAAAACCACCGAGAGAAAAGCCGTGCGAAATACTGCCGCATCGGAATTTTATTTTCTTCAACTGCGTCGATGAGAGCATCACGCTCAGCAGCTTCTCTCATAGCTTCAAACATCAAAATGAGGTCCTCCGTTGGCTTCTTAAGCTTACGAAATTCCCCCTAGTTCAAACTCAAAGGTTTTGGGAAGGTTATCATGAATTATATGGTGCTCAATTTCATGCCAAATCGATGTAAGTACGGTCGGCTGAATAACCTCACCATCGAGGCGGTCACAAAGCCGGTATTCTGCAAGGTTTGTAGCCAGTGGGTTTCCGTCGTAACCTTCTTTCTGCATTTCTTCCAACATTATATTGTAACTGGCAACTATCAGATCAATATCCTCTAGCGAGGACCGCAGGTACCGTATTCCTTCATTAAGGAAATACATTGACGCAGAAGTCCCACCAGACGCAAGGTCCCGTAGGATTTCGGGTTTCACATACATTGGTTTATCACAACTCGCTAAGATTGCCTTCTCAAGTGCAATATTAGCATTCTCCACTGCAACAAGAGCTTCCGTTACTTTCATACTTAGAAAGGCTGAGACTGAAGTAAACACCTTCTTTGTTGGTTTGTGGTTTATCCCTCCCACTCTAATCACCTCGATTGTTTAGACTGCATTGTAATGGAACACCGTTACTCCGGATACCCGGCAAAGGAAAGCCAGCTCTCTAACAAAAATCTTCCTGCCATACAACCTGGTCTTGATGCTCGAGAGCATGTGAAGCAGCGCATAACCGTGTGCATCCTAAAAAGCACCCCAAGCATCTTGTCGAGCGCCATTCTCATTGACTATCTTGATTCCTCTCCACCACCACCTCTTTTTTTGGTATTCCCTTTCCTGGACTTCTCGAGGAAGGGACAAAATTATCTTAGCGGTTTTTCCCTCACCCGTCTGTCACCTAGTTGACAAAACTTTGTCGGCTAAAAGGCAAAAACAGGGAAAGCCAGATTGGCTCGGCTTTCTAGCTAAATG
>JALTEW010000178.1 GCA_027073795.1 bacterium
CGACCACACAGTACCCCAACCGCGCGCGCTGCCATAAATCCTGCATATCCACCTCGGACATGGAGATGGGGAACCGATGCCTCGTTCGGCCAAGAATTTTCAAAATTATCCTACGCTTACCCTTCAATGAACCAACTCCGTCCATAAAAAGGTCCATCATCCCGTATCCAATTACCATACCGAACCCCCAATTACAGTTCGGCCGCCGTCTCTTCCATAACATAGGCTTCAATGATATCACCCACCTTGATATCATTAAAGTTTTCTATACCAAGACCACATTCATACCCCGCCTGAACGCTTTTCACATCATCCTTGAAGCGTTTCAGGGAGGAAATCTTTCCATCATAGACCACCACGTTGTCACGAAGCAGATGCACATTGGCATTGCGCGGAATTTCTCCATCAACCACATAACACCCGGCTACCACACCAACCTTGGGTACTGAGAAAGTAGCCCGGACTTCCGCCCTGCCCAGAACCTTCTCTTCCCTCTTCGGCGCAAGCATCCCCGTCAGGGCCTTTTTTACATCGTCAATGACATCATAAATGATGGAATACAGACGTATCTCGACACCTTCCTTTTTAGCAAGGTTCCGCGCCTTTGGCTCGGGACGGACATTGAACCCAATCACAATGGCACTGGAAGCCGTGGCAAGATTGATATCCGACTCGCTGATCCCACCCACCGCCTCATGGACAACATTTACCCTAACCTCTTCGTTCCCAAGTTTGCCCAGTGATTCACAAACCGCCTTAAGACTTCCCATGACATCGGCCTTCACAATCACGTTCAGCTCGTTGATCTCACCCTCTTTTATCTTATCGAACAGGTCATCCAGAGAAACGGAAGCCTGTGCCTCTGCCTTTTCCTCGAGGAGCTTGGTTTTTCGGTATGAGGCGACCTGCTTGGCCTCTTTCTCATTCTTCACAACATACAGGGTTTCACCAACCTCCGGAATCTCCGAAAACCCCATGACAAGGACGGGAAAAGACGGCCCTACTGATTTAACCTGCTTCCCCTTGTCGTTCATCAGAGTCCGAACCTTCCCATAGCTCGGGCCAACAACGAAGAAATCACCTTTTTTGAGGGTTCCCCGCTTGACAACTACGGTAGCCGTCACCCCGTGACTCTTGTCCATGCCAGATTCAAGCACAACTGCCCTGGCCCTGCGCTTTGGATTCCCCTTCAGATCCATCATCTCCGCCTGGAGAAGAATCATTTCCAGAAGATCGTCAATGCCTTGGCGCGTCTTGGCGGAGACTTCCACAAAAAGGGTATCGCCACCTAGGTTCTCAGGAACCAGGCCGTGTTCCATCAGGGCCTGACGAACCTTTTCGGGTTGAGCCTGGGGTTTGTCAATCTTATTGATAGCAACGATAATCGGGACCTTTGCCGCCTTCGAGTGATTAATGGCCTCGACCGTCTGGGGCATGACCCCATCATCCGCGGCCACAACCAACACGACAATATCCGTTACCTGTGCCCCCCGTGCCCGCATCTCGGTAAAGGCTTCGTGGCCCGGCGTATCAATGAAGATAACCTTCTTGCCCCCTTTCCCCAGAGAAACCTCATAGGCGCCAATATGCTGCGTAATGCCACCCGCTTCTTCGTCAACCACGTGGGTTTTCCGGATAGCATCCAGAAGAAGCGTCTTTCCATGGTCCACGTGTCCCATCACCGTAACCACCGGCGGTCGTGGCTTTAACTCCTCATCCCTATCTTCCTCGTCAAAGAGGACACTTTCAATATCCTTCGAGGAATCCTCAATGGTATATGAAAATTCAGAGGCAATCAGTGACGCCGTATCCGCATCTACGGTCTCATTAAAACCAACCTGCGTACCCAGATCCATCAGTTTCCCAATGACATCTTCGGCCCTTACACCCATACGTCTGGAAAGCTCACCCACAGAAACCTTATCGAGAATCCGTATAACCCGTTTTATCTCTTTGGAAGGCGCCGTGGCAACCACTTCTTTTTTCGCGGCTTTTCTCTCTTTCTTATGTTTCCTGGAAGCTCGAAGCGCCTCGTCTCCCTGCCCTTTGGCCCCGGCAAGATATTCATTCAGCTCCTTTCTGAGATCCCGCTCAACCCATTTCCTTCGCACCTTCTGCCGCTTCTTGGACGGAACCTTCTCCTCTACCTTTTCAACTTTTCCGCCCTTTTCCTCCTTCCTAAGCTCTTCCTGTACCATCGGAACAACGGTTTCCTCTGTCCGAGCAGCCGCAGGCTCCTCTTTCTTAAGAATCTTGGTCAAATCAACAAACCCGGTAACTCTTGCCCCTTCCTCCTTTTTTCTCTTTTTCTTCTTCGGCTTGGTTCCCGCCTTTACAGGTTTGACAGCTCCAGGTTCAGATGGGCCTTTCTCCAGAGGCTTGGCCTTCTCTTCCGATGCTACAGGTTCCGTCACTCCTCCAACGGGTTCCGGCTCCGGACCCTTTTCAGGTTCTGTTTCCTTTTCTATCTCCTCTGGAATCGCCTTTTCAGGCATCGCCGGTTCAGGTACTTCCCTGATTTCTTCCACGGCAACCTTTGCCCCCTCTTCTTCCATCACCGTGGGACTCTCTTCACCTACCACCTTTTCTTCCTCAAGCTTGGGTTTTACGACCTTGCGAACCCTCCGGCGAATAACATTTCTCTTAATCCGCTTTTCTATGACCCTCACACCAGAAGTCGGAGATTCTTCCGAGACCTCAACTTCTTTTTCCGACTCTTGAAGACGCTCATCAACCTCTTCCTTCGTAAGCTTAAACCCCAAGCGTTTCAATTCCGCCATTCGCTCTTTCTCGCTCAACCCTTTCTTTCGAGCCAACTCCAGAAAGTCATCAAGTTTGCTCATTTAAATCTCCTTCTTCGGATCTTCTTTCGTCTCTTGGAACAAGGCCTTCCATTTCCCTTTTAAGCCGGTCGTACACTTTTTTATCCAGCATGCCAAGCCGGGAAGATGGAATTCTCAAAGCACGAATAAACGCCCTTTTCTTCCAAGCCTTTTCAAGGCATGCCACCTCCCTGCAAATGTACGCGCCACGTCCCGGCATCCGCTGTCGCGAGTCCAAACATATCTCGCCATCCGGCGTAAAAACAAACCGCACAAGCAAAGGCTTTACGCCTTTCTTTCTGCATCCAATACACGTTCGGACAGGATAGCTATGCGTCATCTCCGCCTTCCGTTAGGGTCTTTGCCGCATCTATGAGCTTCCGGGCCTTCTTTTCCCCCACACCAGGAATTTCCATCAACTTCTCAAGGGAAATGGAGGCAAGCTCCTCCACGGAACCAACCCCTGATTTTTCAAGTTCAGCCAACAGGCTAGGACCAACACCCGGGATCTCCTTCAGCAGCTTCCCGGAAGGGGTTAAAGCTGTTTTTCTCCCTTCAACAGATTCCTTTTCTTTGCTGACAGCGGCCCGCGCCCTTTCATGAATCCAGCGTGCCCTTTCCTCCTCCAACCCCTCAATATCCAGCAGTTCATCTAAGTCCACATCGGCGATTTCTTCAATGCTCGTAAATCCTTCATTGTAAAGCACTCTTGCCAGGACTTCTCCTATCTCCAGTTTCCCCATGAAATCCGCCACCGCTTTCTGGAAGGTTTCCTCCAGTTCCGTTTCACTACGAATATCTATCCGCCATTCCGTTAGCTTAGAGGCAAGCCTGACATTCTGGCCCCGCTTCCCTATGGCCAAGGAGAGCTGATCGTCCTCCACAATCACCTCGATGGAGCGGTTTTCCTCATCGATGAAAACTTTTGATATCTTTGCCGGTGCGAGAGCGCTGCAAATGAAAGTGGTATAATCGGGCGTCCAGGGAATGATATCAATACGTTCCCCCCGGAGTTCCTGAACAATATTCTGCACCCGCGACCCACGAACACCTACGCAGGAGCCAACGGGATCAATATGAGAATCCTTCGTGTAAACGGCAATTTTCGCCCGTTCCCCCGGGTCCCGAACCGCGTTGATAATTTTAACGTCCCCAGAGGCAATCTCCGGAACCTCCAGCTCGAAAAGTCGGATGAGAAAGCCAGGATGGGTCCGAGAAAGGATAATCTGAGGCCCTCTCGTATCTTTGCGGACATCGATAACGAGGGCACGAACCCGTTCACCTCGTCGAAAATTCTCGTTGGGTATCTGTTCGCTCATCGGCAAAAGCGCCTCTGCCTTCCCAAGATTGACGAGCAAATGACCGCCCCGTTCAATTCTCTGAACGGTTCCACTGATCAGGTCCCCCTTACGGTCCTTGTACTGGTCATAAATACTCTCACGTTCAGCATCCCGGACCTTTTGCATGATCACCTGTTTCGCTGTCTGCGCGGCGATACGGCCTAAATCGCTGGTATCCACCTTAATCCCGATGCTATCACCCACCTCGCTCTCTCCATCGAGTTCCCTGCGGGCGTCCTCCAGGGAGATCTCTGTATTGGAGTCCGCCACCTCTTCAACGACCGTGCGGAACTGAAAGACCTCAATCTCCCCCGTTTCCGGGTTGTACTGTGCTTCCAAATCCAGGTCCTGCCCCATTTTTTTCCTGACAGCCGTCAGGATAGCCGTTTCTATGGCATCAACGATGACTTCCCGGGAAATCCCTTTCTCCCGCTGCACCTGGTCAATTACATAATCCAATGATGGTGCCATGCCTAACTTTCCTCCCTGCACGGATAAATTGTGGCGATTTCGCAAAACATCGCCATCTTGTCATAACCTTCCATGGGTATCACTCCCACTCAAACTCCAGGTTTGCCTTTTTAATCTCATCAAAGGGAATTTCCTCCTCCCTATCCCCGTCCTGCAGTTTTATGATCCCTTCCTGCTCGCCTTTCAGAATTCCCCGGAAGACCTTCCGTCCATTAATCTCGCCTGTTGTTTTGATTTTCACCTTTTTTCCCTGAAACCTTCTATAATCCTCCAGTTTTTTCAGGGGACGCTCCAGCCCTGGCGATGAAATCTCCAACGTATACGACTGGTCGGGGAAACAACCCTCCACATCAAGTCGTGGATCAAGCTGGCGGCTGAAGGCAGCACAATCATTCACACTGATACCACCCTCCTTGTCAATCGTAACCCGAAGGATCCATCCCCGATTACCCGGGGCGAACGCCACATCGACAATCTCAAATCCCATCCAGTCTCCGATTTCCTTGCAGATCCCCTCAACAATCTTGAGGTCTTCCATTTCTACCCCATTCAAATAGAAAGCGGGCTTGCTGCCCGCCTTCCAAGCGAACCATAAATTTTAGGCAAGTTAACATAAATTTTTTATAAAATCAACCCCTTTTCCCACATCCCCATTGATACAGATAATCCTTCCAGAAAAACACCTTCCCGCAGGAAAATACGAGGTTTTCCCACGTACCGGTTTTCGGGTATCGAATAAACAGGGGCTGTCACTACCAGATCTCTCACCTTTCGCAAAGCATCCATCAACATACCATGGCACTATCACCCCTCTTTCCAGCCACTCTCTTGAAATCATTAGATTTTTCATTTGAAACAGTGAAAAAAGAAGCAAAATGGGAGCGTAGATAGGCGTTAAAGATGGATTAAAATTTCAAATCCGACAATCTTTGGGCAACTTCTTTCAACCGATTTTCATTCACCGTCAGCGCCATGCGTACATAGCCTTCCCCTTCGTCTCCAAAGCCGTTGCCCGGGGTTATTACGATCCCCGCTTCCTCGAGAACCCTCGTGGCAAAACCGGCAGAGGTGTAACCCCGGGGCACCCTTATCCAGAGATAGAAGGTCGCCTTCGGCGGCGTCACGGAAAACCCCAGTTTGTTCAGTGCCTTAACCATCAGATCCCTGCGCCTCTGATAGATGATGCGCATCTCATCCACACACGCCTGATCCCCTGTCAACGCCTCAATACCGGCCGCCTGCACCGCCTCAAAGGCCCCTGAATCGATGTTGCTCTTGACCTTGCCCAGCGCTTGAACCGCATCGCGATTTCCAACAGCAAACCCCAACCGCCAGCCCGTCATCCGATAGGTCTTGGAAAGGGAATGAAACTCGATCCCCACATCCTTCGCGCCCGGGACCTCCAGGAAACTCATGGGCCTGTATCCATCGTAACTCATCTCGGTATAAGGGGCATCATGACAGATAAGGATTTCATGCTCCTTCGCCATGGCTATCAATCCCTCGTAGAAATCAGCCTCCGCCACAGCACCGGTGGGATTGTTGGGATAGTTGAGAAAGAAAAGCTTCGCCTTCTTCTTTATGTCTTCGGGAATGGCGTCCAGGTCAGGAAGAAAGCGATTTTTTTCAAGCAAGGGAATGGGGTAGGAATTCCCCCCAGCGAACTTGATACTGACCTGGTAAACGGGATATCCAGGGCTAGCATACAATCCGATGTCATTGGGATTGATAAAGGCAAGGGAGACATGGGCAATCCCCTCTTTCGACCCGATCAGCGTCAGGACCTCTGATTCTGGATCCAGGGTAACGTTAAACCTCTTTTGATACCAACTGGCGACCGCCTCTCGAAAGGCATGCATCCCCGCATAGGAGGGATAGGTATGATACTCAGGACGCGTGACTGCTTCCTGCATTTTTCTCACAATGTGTTCCGGTGTCGGCAGGTCCGGGTCCCCCACCCCCAGGTCGATGATGTCCACCCCCCTCTGTTGAACTTCCGTCTTTTTCCGATCAATTTCCGCGAAGAGATAGGGGGGAAGCTGGGTAATTCTGTTTGCTCTTTTGTCGGCGATATTCACTTTCAGTCCTCCTCAGATTATTTTTCTCTCTACCAGTCGCCCGTCCATCAGGGTATAAGTGCTGTCCATATATCCCGCCAGTTCCGGGTTGTGGCTTACAACAATCAGCGTCAGGGCCTCTGTCCGGTTGAGGGACAAGATCAAATCATGCACCGTGCGGGCCGTCTCGGGGTCAAGGTTCCCCGTCGGTTCGTCGGCAAGCAACAGGGAGGGTGACATCATCAGGGCACGGGCTATAGCGACCCGCTGCTGTTCGCCCCCGGACAGCTCCCCCGGCTTATGGTTCAAACGATGCCCCACACCTACCCTTTCTAAAAGCTCCTGAGCCCGCTGCTGCGCCCCCGCGGTCGGTGCCCGGGCAATCAGAGCGGGCATCATCACATTCTCCAGGGCGGTAAACTCCGGCAACAGATAGTGAAACTGGAAAACAAACCCGATGGTCTTGTTGCGAAACGCCGCCAGCTCGTCAGGAGAAAACCCGAAAACATCCCGGTCCTCATACAGAACGTTTCCTTCTGTCGGAACCTCAAGTGTGCCAAGGATGTGAAGCAGGGTGCTTTTCCCTGTTCCCGAAACCCCCAAAATACATACCGACTCGCCTCGATGAATGGTCAGATCCACTCCCTTGAGCACCTCGACCTTGCGCGTGGCTGAAAGAAAGGTCTTTTTGAGCCCTCTAACAGACAGCAATGCCTCATTCATACCGCAAGCCCTCAACCGGTGGCAGGTTGGCCGCCTGTCGTGCCGGGTAAATCGTCGCCAGGAAGCAAATTCCCACGGCCGATACGGCGATGACAATAAAATCAAACCAGGACATCTGAACGGGAAGGGTAGAGATGTAATAAACGTCCGTGGGCAGTTTGATAAACTGATATTTTTTCAGAAGACCACACGCGATGAATGCCAGAGTGGACCCGAGCAGGGTGCCAAAGACGCCGACAATCATCCCCTCACGCATGAAGATTTTCATCACCGAACGACTGGTTGCCCCCATGGCCTTCAGGATGGCAATATCCCGGTTCTTTTCCATCACGACCATGATGAGGGAGCTGACGATGTTGAACGCGGCAACCCACACGATTAGGGTTAGGATGATGAACATGGTGATCCGTTCCAGTTTCAGGGCGGAAAAAAGGTTCCGGTTCATCGTCATCCAGTCACGGGTAAAGTAGGGGAACTGCAGTTTTTTCCGCATTTCCTTTCCAATCTTTTTAACGGCGTAGATGTCCCTGACCTTCACCTCGATTCCTGTAACCCCACCGCGAAGCCGGAAAAACCGCTTAGAGACCTCCAGATCGATAAAGGCAAAACCGGAATCGTAGTCATACATCCCCGATTCAAAGATTCCCGCCACACGAAAACGCCGAAACCGGGGAAGGCTGCCCGCCGGTGTAATCACCATCCCCTGTGGGGAGATCACCCGGACAACATCCCCCAAGCGGACCCCGAGGTTTCTCGAGAGCTCATTTCCAATAAGAATTCCTGGAAGACCCCCGTGAGGTTTCAGGTTTAACCCACCCTGTTTGATGATTTTCGGGAGAATGGTCACTTCACCAATCGTTTTTTCATCAACCCCTCTCAAGACAATCCCCGTAGCAGAGAGCGTAGAGGAAATCATCGCCTGGGAGTACACGAAGGGACTCGTCCCAATCACCCCCGAAACTGTTTTTATCTCTTTAATGATGCGGTCCGGGTCCAGGATAACACCGCCGCTTCTAAGGACCACGATATCCGCGTTCATTCCAAGGATCTTTCCCTTTAAATCACTTTCAAACCCGCGCATCACTGAAAGGACAATAATCAGAGCCATAACCCCAAGTGTTACACCGGCGATGGAGATAAGGGTGATGACCGAGATAAAAGACTGTCGACGTTTCGATTTCAGATAACGAAGCGAGATAAAGGTTTCATACCTCATCATCCGAATCCTTGAAGGGGCGCAACAGGGGGAAAAGAATCACTTCCCGAATGGAAAGGGTGTTGGTCAGCAGCATGACAAGACGATCGATCCCGATGCCCTCCCCCGCCGTCGGAGGCATTCCATATTCCAGGGCCCGAATATAGTCCTCATCCATCTGGTGAGCCTCCTCATCGCCTGTCTCCCGCTCTCTAAGCTGGTCCAGAAACCGCTGTTTCTGGTCTAACGGGTCATTAAGCTCCGAAAATCCATTGGCAATCTC
>JALTEW010000179.1 GCA_027073795.1 bacterium
AGGCCGGGTCCCTTTTAAGTTGGGACCCGGTTTTTTAGGTAAGGCTAAATGAGGGTTAGACACAAAGTTGGGGTGATATGTCTAAGTGCTCTTTTGTTCCTCGGGGCCGGTGTTCCCCCCCTGTATAGTGCCCAGCCCTTGATGCTTGTGGTGGAAACCTTTAAGGGGAAACCGCTGGTGCAAATTCCGGTCAAACAGGGAGATACCTTTATCATTTATTATATCCATTCGGTGGATATCTCCCCGGTCTATGAGGTGTTTTCTGTAGATGTGAGGAAGGGAATCATCCTTTTGAGGTCCTGTATGAAGATGTTCGGAGCGGGATTTGATCCCTGGGAGGCGCACGGAAAAATAATTGAAGAGAATGGATGGCTCAAGATGGTGGGGCTAAATGTTCCGCTGGGGAGATTTTTGTTGAGGGTCGGGGCGCCAACGGTTGACCATACTTTAAAGATTAAGGGTATGAATATCTATTTGAGCCGCATGATTCCCGAAAAGAGGGTATGGATAACGGTTTCGGGAACCCAGGACCAAGAGGCGAAGGAACGAAAGAGATGAATGAAGGTGTTAAAGAACAGCAGCTCCAAGAACAAACCGAAGGGCTTAAGGTTAACAAGAGAACCTTTGTGGGAGGTATGAAGGTTATTGTGACAATTGTTGCTGTGGCGCTCTCTCTCTTTCAACTCTATACGGCAGGGATTAGGCCTCTTTCGGCGATTTACCAGCGATCTATTCATATAACCTTGATTCTCATCCTTACCTTTTTGATTTTTCCCATGTTTAAGCGAGGTTCCAAAACAGAAAGGGATATTTATTTCTGGATAGATGTCCTTTTTGTCCTTCTGACCCTGGGTGCCGGACTCTACATATTTTTAAATTATGGCAGCATTATGGAACGCCAGGGGGATTGGACCCGGACGGACCTCTTCTGGGGGTGTGTCGCCACTATTTTGGTCCTCGAGGCATGCAGGAGGACCATCGGGCCGGTGTTGAGCATCATTGGGATTCTGTTTATCCTCTATGCCTATTTTGGTCCTTACATGCCGGAGGCACTGGCCCACCGCCCATACAGCCTGGAAAGGATTGTGACCCTTCTTTACCTGACGACGGAAGGGATTTTTGGCCTCCCCCTGGGGGTAGCTGCCACGTTTGTTTTTATATTTGTATTGTTCGGGTCGTTTATGGAGAAAACCGGTGGAGGGAATTTCTTCATCGACCTTGCCTATTCTCTGACGGGTCGGATGACGGGGGGGCCTGCCAAGACAGCGGTGCTTGCCAGCGGGTTTATGGGGTCGGTTTCGGGCAGTGCTATTGCCAATGTCGTGACCACGGGAACCTTTACCATCCCAATGATGAAAAAGATCGGGTACAAATCCCATATCGCTGGGGCTGTGGAGGCAGCCGCTTCGACGGGCGGTCAGTTGATGCCGCCGATTATGGGGGCAGGCGCCTTTCTCATGGCCGAGTTTACCAATACTCCTTATATTCACATCATCAAGATCGCCCTGATCCCTGCCATTCTCTATTACCTGACTGTTTTGTTCTTTGTCCATTTCGAGGCAAAGAAAATGGGCTTTTCCGGTTTGGATAAGAGCCAGCTTCCCAAGTTGGGGGAGACGGTTAAAAAGGGATTGCACTTTCTTGTCCCCCTGGCTGTTTTGATTTATGTCCTGGTCAACAACTACAGCCCCATGATGGCGGGATTTATCGCGGTTGTTTCCGTCTTTGTGATTGCCATGATCAGGCGGGCCACGCGGATGAACCTGAAGGATATCATTGATGCCTTGGAATTGGGTGCCAAAAATGCCGTTACCGTTTCCGTTGCGTGCGCCGCCGCGGGCATTGTTGTGGGTATGGTTAGCCTGACGGGAATGGGCTTGAAGTTCTCGAGCTTTGTCGTTTCCCTCTCACATGGCATCCCCCTGCTTGCCATCCTGCTTATTGGTCTTGCCTCCTTAGTTTTGGGAATGGGGTTACCGGTTACCGCCTCTTATATCGTTTTGGTCATTCTGGCGGGGCCTGCTCTGACCAATATGGGCATTGCGCTGGTCACGGCGCACATGATTGTTTTTTGGTACAGCCAGGATGCCAATGTCACGCCCCCCGTGTCGCTGGCTTCCTTTGCCGCTGCCGGGGTGGCGGGGGCGAATCCCATGCGGTGTGCCTTTGCGTCTTGGAAGATTGCCAAGGGGCTTTATATCATTCCTATTATTATGGCGTATCAACCCCTGTTGCTCAACGGCCCCTTCTGGGAGGTTGTGCGAACGATTGTGTTTGCCGCTTTTGGCTTAATTGCCTTCACGGCCTTTATGGAAGCCTACCTTTTTCACCGCACGAATTTGATAGAATGGTTCTTGCTGGGGGCCGCTTCTCTGTTGATGTTTTTGACGGATCTGAAGACAGATATTGCGGGGGGCGTGCTTTTTGTTTTGGTCATCATTACCCAGAAGTCTTTGTGGAAAGAGGAATGGCAGGGGTTTTGGGGGATGCGATTCAGAAAAAAGCCTGAATAACAGAGGGCTTAACTCTTTTTGGTTTGAGAAATCCAAGGCATACAAGGCTTGACAGCAACCTTCAGGGTTGATAGCTTTGACATCATGAAAATCACTGAGAGGTTGCGATGAAAGAAGGGTTATTGCTATATCTTACTCAGAACAAAATGTGCAATGAGGAACAGTTGGAACGCTTTGTTGAACTGAACGGTCTTTCCGGGGTTCCCGTTGTGGTAACGGGGCAGGCGGAAGGCACCCTTAATTTTTACGAGGCCTACAGGGAGCTTGGGAAAAAAGGGGTGGATATCGTTGAATGTTTTTCTGCCAGGATTAATGAAAAAGGGGATTTGGAGCTCCTGAAATCCAACATCACCCTGCCCACTGGAATTGACCTGCTGAAATTTTGCAAGCCAGAGGAACTGGGCCTTATAGGAGAAATGGACCAGAAAAGTGTCTGAAGCCGCTTCTAAAGGGTTGACATTCGTGTACATTTGATGTAGAGAGAACTTTTAACAATAAAGAAGGGCGGGGAATAATGAAGAAGACAACGGTACTGAAGCCTGACGAGGTTGAGAAGGGCTGGGTTTTGATCGATGCGGAGGGGAAAATTTTAGGGAAGATGGCAACCGAGATTGCGGCGATTCTCCGTGGGAAGACAAAACCTACCTATGCACCCCATATGGATGTGGGTGATTTTGTGGTGGTCGTTAACGCTGAAAAGGTTGAACTAACGGGGCGCAAGTGGTCTCAGAAAATGTATTACCATCATTCAGGGTATCCCGGTGGCATTAAGTCAATTTCCGCCGAGAAGTTACGTCAGAAACGGCCGGAAGATATTATTCGCAAGGCCGTTTGGGGAATGCTTCCAAAAAACAGGTTGGGCAGGAAATTGATAAAAAAGTTGAAGGTATATGCGGGTCCTGAGCACCCCCATGGGGCGCAGAAGCCGGAACCCGTTCGAGCAGAGAGGGGAGTATAAGGTATGGCACAGCACTATTATGCGACGGGAAGACGCAAGGCCTCCGTGGCACGTGTTTGGATGCAGGAGGGGAATGGACAGATTATCATCAACAGTCGGCCCGCGGATGAATACTTCGGGACGGAATCGGGGCGCACAGTCATTCAGCAACCCTTTGAAATTACGGGGACTGTGGGTAAATTTGATGTCATGGTTAACGTCCGGGGGGGGGGCACAACGGGTCAGGCGGGGGCAATTCGCCACGGCATTACACGGGCCCTGATGGCGTATGACACGACACTTCGCGCGCCTTTGAAAAAAGCTGGGTTTGTCCGGCGCGACCCCAGGGTGAAAGAGCGCAAAAAATATGGACAACGGGGCGCCCGTGCCAGATTCCAATTTTCAAAACGTTAAAGTGGGTATTAAAGGGGGGCCTTACAGGCTCCCTTTTTGATAAATGTGCATCAAGAGATTAGGTAGGAGGTAGAATGTAGAAGGAAAAACCTTAAACACCCCTTCGACCTAATACCTTCAATCTAATACTTGTAGGAAAGGACCATGATTAAGGTTGGAATTGTCGGGGGTTCCGGTTATACGGGGCTTCAGCTTGTTGCGTTGCTTTCAGGCCATCCGGAAGCGGAAGTTGTGTGGGTATCATCCCGGAAATTTGCGGGACACCCCATCCATGAGACCTTTGGGGCCCTTCGGAATCTCACGGACCTGACGTTTATCAATTTTACCCCTGATCTATTAGATGATGTGGATGTCGTTTTTACAGCGGTTCCTCACGGTCAGGCCATGGGAATTGTGGCACAGATTGCCAGAGTGGGCAGGCGCGTCATCGATTTGAGTGCCGATTTCAGATTTCGGGACATTCGCCTGTACGAGCAGACCTACCAGAGTCATCTGGCACCTGAACTGGCGCGGGAGGCTGTTTACGGCCTGCCTGAGCTTTTTTACGATGCGATAAAGGATGCCCGCGTGATAGGAAACCCGGGTTGCTATCCCACCTCGGCCATTTTAGCGGCGGTGCCTATCCTTAAGGGCGCCCTTCATGTACCGGGAAGTCCCTTGATTGTCGATTCAAAATCCGGGGTAAGTGGTGCGGGAAGGGGCCTGAGTCTTACAACTCTCTTTTGTGAGGTGGATGAGGGATTGATGCCTTACAAGGTTTTGGCTCATCGTCACCAGCCTGAAATCGCCTCCATTCTGCAATCAACCGCCGAGGCGGTAGGAGATGTCTATTTTGTGCCTCACCTTGTTCCCATGAATCGTGGTATTGTCAGTACCGTTTATCTCCCTCTGAAGAGGGAAATGGATAAGAGGGATATTCAGGTCCTCTACGAGGCGTTTTACAGGGACAAGCCGTTTATCAGGGTGCTCCCTGAAGGGGTATTCCCCTCGACCCATCATGTGCGGGGGAGCAATTATTGTGATATCGGTCTGGCTCTTTCCCCGGATGGCAAGCTGGCAGTGGTGATGACGGCCATCGATAACCTTATCAAAGGTGCCTCCGGGCAGGCGGTTCAGAACATGAATATCATGATGGGACTGGATGAGTCCATGGGGTTACAGACAGTCCCTCTTTTCCCTTAGGGATTGGCCGATTCCCTTGTGATTTTGCCCCTGGTGGGTATAATACTTCCGTGAGCGGGAAGCTGAAAGGGGTCAGGCAGACCCCCATGGTGAGACAGTATCTTCAAATCAAATCCCAGATTCCGGATGCGATTCTCTTCTTTCGCATGGGGGATTTTTATGAGATGTTTTTCGAGGACGCCCTGGTCGCTTCAAAAATCCTTGATATCGCTCTTACCTCCAGGAACAAGGGAAAAGAGGAAAGTATCCCGCTTTGCGGCATTCCTTATCATGCCTGCGACCAGTACCTCGCTAAACTCGTGCAGAAAGGACATCGAGTCGCCATTTGTGAGCAGGTCGAAGATCCAAAGACTGCAAAGACAATTGTAAGACGCGAGATCATCCGGATTGTGACCCCCGGCCTGCCCGTGGGGCTTGAATCGATACTCGGTTCTGAAAACGTTTTTATCGCGACCCTGTACCCTGCCAATGGAATGGTGGGACTGGCTTTTCTGGATATTCTGACGGGGGACTTGAAGCTTTTCTCTGATGCACGTGATGAAGTTATTATGAACCATCTCCAGGTGCATCGACCGAGGGAAATACTTTTACCCCGTTCCTCTCTTTCATCATTTTCCACTGTGGCTGAGAAGCTGGAAAAGCTCGCTGTTTTGACACCCTTTGAGGTGGATGACAAGATAGACGCAGAGCGTGTGGCATCCCTGTTCAATGCAATCACCCGTTCTGAAGACGGGGATGTTTTTGGTATCCTGTCCGAGGTAGAGCGCGGCACCCTAAGATTCCTTTTGGCCTATCTGGTCTGGACGAGAAATGACCACATTGAGCATCTCAAGAATCTTCAGGTGACCACCCGACGCCCATTTTTGAGGATAGATGAATTCACCCGCCGTAACCTTGAAATCTTTGAACCTCTAAGTGGCAAGACACAGCGTGCCACCTTGCTTTCTGTGCTTGATGAAACCTGTACCCCCATGGGGAAACGCCTGCTGCAGGAGTGGTTACGGTATCCCCTGCAGGATGCCGGGGAAATCAACCGCCGGCTCGATGCCGTTGAGGTGTGGCGGTCCCAGGCGAAACGGCGGAAACGTCTTCGCGTCATCCTGGAGAGGATGTCGGATGTAGAGCGCCTGATGGGGCGGGTTACAGCCGAACGTGCCAACGCGCGGGATCTGGTGCAGTTGCGGGAGACTCTGAGGCATATACCAGCGCTTCACGAGGGAATGGAGGGGTTGACAGCCCCGCTGTTGAGAGAAATTCATGAAAAGCTTGACCCTATGGAGAACCTGGTGAAACACCTGGAACAGAACCTCGTGGATAACCCCCCTTTGAGTATCAAGGAAGGGGGAATGATTCGGGAGGGTGTTTCCCAGGAGCTGGACGAACTTCGGGAGATCCGTGCCTCAGGAAAGAGCTGGATGATTCGCCTCGAGGCGCAGGAACAGGAACGGACGGGGATTAACTCCCTTAAGGTTCGCTACAATCGTGTCTTCGGTTATTACATTGAGGTGACAAAACCCAATCTCCACCTTGTTCCTGAGGATTATCAGCGCAAACAGACCCTGGTCAATGCTGAGAGATTCGTGACTCCCCAACTAAAAGAGATGGAGGAAAAGGTTCTCTCGGCAGAGGAGCGGGTTCAGCAGCTTGAATATTCCCTTTTTGTCGTGTTGCGGAACAGCGTTAAGGCGCAAGCCGCGAAGATTCAGGAGATTGCTGAAGGTCTTGCGGCCTTGGATGTCCTTCTCTCACTGGGGGAAATTGCCCATCAGTACCGTTACTGTCGGCCTGCCGTCACCGAAGACAGCCGCCTGTGGATCAGGCAGGGGAGGCATCCGGTGGTGGAGCAGATAAACCTCCAGGAGTCATTTGTCCCCAACGATACCCTTCTGGACAGTGACCAGCACCAGATTATGTTGATAACGGGCCCTAATATGGCAGGAAAATCAACCTATATCCGCCAGGTGGCCCTGATTGCCCTGATGGCCCATGTTGGTTCTTTTGTGCCGGCCGAGGAAGTTCACATAGGGATTATCGATCAGATTTTTACGCGGGTGGGCGCCTCAGACAACCTTGCCCTGGGGCTTTCCACATTCATGGTGGAAATGAAGGAAGCAGCCAGCATTCTTTCAAACTCAACTGTTAAGAGTCTGATAGTTCTGGATGAAATCGGGCGGGGGACGAGTACGTTTGATGGTCTCAGTATTGCCTGGGCCATCGCTGAGTATCTCCACGACCGCTACAAGGGGGCTGGGACAAAAACCCTTTTTGCCACCCACTACCATGAGTTAACGGATCTTGCCCGCCTGAAACAGCGGATTCACAACTGGAATGTTGCCGTCAAGGAGTGGAATGACGAGATCATCTTTCTAAGGAAACTGGTTAAAGGAGGTATGAACCGGAGCTACGGGATCCAGGTGGCGCGGCTGGCTGGCTTGCCCCAAAGTGTAATAAAGCGGGCGAAGGAAATCCTTTTTAATCTGGAAAAGGGGGAACTGACGGCATCCGGGGTTCCCACGATTTCCATTCCGGCGGGTCAAAAGCGTTCTAGGCCTGCTTCCGCACAACTGGAACTTTTTTCCGCCAGGCCGTCCCCCGTAGAGGAGAAAATAAGAAAGGCACCTGTTAATCAGATGACCCCTCTCGAGGCTCTGAACCTTCTTCATCATCTCCAGGAGATGTTGGACGGGAAGGAGGAGGCCTAAAAGGGGCATGGTGTGATCTGGACAGCTCCTTTTCTCTTTTTCGTGGTTTCTTTTCTGTTTTCCATGCTTGGGATGGGGGGTGCCCAGCTTTATATCCCGATTCTTTTCTGGATGGGGCTGGATTTCAAGACAGAGGCAATTCCTCTGGGAATTGTCCTAAGCTTGGTCAGCAGTCTTTCGGCGACCCTTATCTATCTCCGAAAACGCCTGATAGATTGGCACATTGCCATTCCCTTTGGCTTGGCGATGGTGGTGGGGGCCCCACTGGGTACATGGGTTAATTATGTGGTCTCGACACGGTCTGTCATCGTCTTTTTTTCTGTTTTAACCATCTTGGGTGCTATGGTCATGCTTTCGGGATGGACGCCGAAAAAGAAGGTCATGACCCCGGCCGGTAAGTTGTTATTGGGGATTTTCGGGGGTGTTGGCTTAGGGTTTGACGCCGGCCTTATTGGAAGGGGAGGAGGGGCCATGGTGGTGCCCCTTCTGGTGCTTTTTGGGATAGGGTCAAAGACCGCGGCGGCGACCTCCATGTTTGTGGTCATATGTTCTACATCTGCCAGCCTGATTTCCCACCTGGTGGCGGGGGCGCATCCCATTTGGGCCCTGTGGGTGGCCTGTTCTCTTGCGGTTTTTGCGGGAGGGAACCTCGGCGCCCGGTTCATGAGCGGGAAGATGAAGCCGAAGGGAGTTCGTGTGGCCTTCGGAATTGTCCTGATGATCGTGGCCATTATCCTGATGGTCAGAGATGTTTGGATGAAATAGATGAAAGGATAAGAGGAGAGCTCAATGGCGCACGTTCACGTCCATGAAGAGGTTGACAGATCGCTCGACAAAAACCTGCTGATCAGCATTGTCTTGAACGGGGTTATCGTGATTGCGGAGATTGCGGGTGGCCTGATTTCCGGCTCCCTCTCCCTGCTGTCCGATGCCATGCACAACCTGAGCGATGTGGCCGCCCTGAGCATTGCCTTTTTCGCGCGGCGGCTCGGCAAAAAGGCCCCGACGGTATCCTACACGTATGGCATGAAACGCGCGGAGATTATTGCGGCGATGATTAATACCGTGATTCTATTGGTTGTTATCTCTCTCATTATCCGTGAGGC
>JALTEW010000180.1 GCA_027073795.1 bacterium
GCAGTTGCTGTTACAACTATCTCCCACCTCAAAGACCAAGATCCCTTTTAACTATCTCCCATGGAATCACTTTTCCTTCATCCATTTCTTCAATACCTTTTCGCAACGCTTTCATCGTGTCTTCGTCACCTAAAATTTCCAGTGTTTCAACAATGGCGTCATATAGATTCCAAGGTAAAATCGCCAATACAGGTTTTCCGTGCCTTGTTACAGTGATGGCTTCAGGATCTTTTGAAAGCCGCTCAGGTAAAGATGTCAATTCTTTCCTTACAATAGTAATTGGGATGTGATTTTCCACCCTTATACTCCCTTTTTTATGATACTTAAATTGTACAGAATACCTCATCGAATGTCAATTTTTATCTTCGCGACAATCTGAAAATGAAAATTCAACCATATTTCTGTCAGGAAAACATGGTTTCTTAATATCCAAAAACCATTGTGATATTCTGACGCGAATCTTCCTTTTTGTTTTTATCTGTGAAAATCAGCGCGAATCTGCGGCTACAACTCTTTTCTCTATCCGTGTCCCATTTATCTTTTCCCCTCATGATGTCTTAAAATCCCCCGGTGAGACAACCTCCAGCCCACGAAAATATCCTCGGTAAAATCCCTTATCCCTGCTCAGAAGTCTGTCACATTGTGTCAAGGCATGACCCCCGATGAGAAAATCAGCGGCTATCCTCTTTTTCTTCCCTCCCCTTTTCAAGTATTCAGCCCAACAGTCGGCAGCCGCAAAAGAGGCCTGAAGGCTCATGGATGAAAACTGAATGCCTATTGCCTCCAGGATTGACCTGAGCATTTCCTGTTTATCCGCGTAAGCGACCCCAACCTCGGCCCACACAACCTCGCATGCAACCACGGTTCCTTCATGCAGACAGCGCGTCAAAACTTCCTTGGAATATGGACCATAAACGGGATCAGGTTCAAGGACGTCAATGAGAATATTTGTGTCAACAGCGGTAATCACTCGCTTCCTCTCAATGCTTTCATCATATCATCCGTTTTCCGGCCACGCCCCAGCTTTCCATAATATTTATCAACCGCGTTGAGCGCTTCCACCTTTACCGCTACAAGCCGCCCCTTCTCTTCCCTGAATTCCAGGATCGTTCCGGGACGAATTCCCAGTCGCTCACGCAACGCCTTGGGGATCGTGACTTGCCCTCTCGCGGCCACCTTTGTTTTCATTCTTTCCTCCGGTTTTTATTATATTCAGAATTATAAAGTATGCATTCGTATCTGTCAATTCATATTATCGTTTCAGCCACAGGTATTCGCAGATACACACGGATTTTTTGCTTTCTTGCTCATAACCTTTATTTCCGTGTCCCATAAAAAAGGACTGAGTGCTGAGTAACGAGGACTGCGTAAAATTTCACATTTCATGTTTTCTCAGTGAAACTCCCAAAGACAGCGTGGAAGGTTCTAAGGATAATCTTTGTTTTTTATCTGCGTTTATCTGCGTAAATCTGCGGCTAAGCTCTTCTTTTATCCGTGACCAGCTCTTTTGTTACCTTCGAAAATCTGCGACCCGCTTCATCTTTACAAACTGGGAAGGCAATGCTATATATATTAAAGTAATACAGTAAGAGGAGTTTTAAAATGGGAACTGTGAAGATAAGAGAAAAATATCAGATTACCATTCCGGAGGATGTAAGAAAAAAGATACCCTTGAGTGTCGGCGAACGCGTTGAGGTTATTGCAAGGGAAAATGAAATTCTGATTCGCCCAATTATTGAAGTCCCCCGTGACCAGGCATGGTTTTGGGACAAGGAGTGGCAGGCTCAAATCCAAAGTTCACTAAATGATATAAAAGAGGGAAAGTTCAAACGTTTCAGCAGTGTAAAAGAGGCACGGGACCACTTTGGCGACTGAAATTATTATCCCGGATACGGTCCTTAAGGCTCTTAACAGGCTCCCAAAAGAAATCAGGATAAAATTCTGGGATCAACTCGAAAGGTTGATGATGAATCCATCTTATCCCAGCTTAAGGAATGAAAAATTGTCTGGCACCAATCAATGGGCGTTCAGCATTACGATGAATCATCGCGCGACATACATCCGCGTCGAAAATGGTATTGTTATTACGGCGGTTGGGCCACATAAAAAGGTCTTAAAAACCTAAAACATCTCTTTTTGCCACAGATTCCCGCAGAGTAAAGAGTTAGGCAATAGGGGATAGTTTTTATTCGAACCTTTTGCCTTGCCCTCAGACGAGCCATTTGACATCATTTTCCCGAATTGTTATAAAAATGTGACAGGAGGATCAGGAGGATATAAATATGAACTTGGCCAGGCAGTGGGATAAGGAGTTTGAGGAAAAGCTGCACGAATATCTGAAGGCCCATCTCCCTGAGCTTATATCAAAGACTGCTTTCCCCGAGTATGAAATCGAGATCCGTGAACGCATTGTTCGCGTGGAAGAAGCCCTGAAAAACCAGAGTGAATTCCTCAAAAAGATGCTGGAGATTGTTGACAAGCGCTTTGAGCAGGTCGACAAACGCTTTGAGCAGGTCGACAAACGCTTTGAGCAGGTCGACAAACGCTTTGAGCAGGTCGACAAACGCTTTGAGCAGGTCGACAAACGCTTTGAGCAGGTCGACAAACGCATGGATGCCTTTGAGAGGCGTCTCGAGAAGCTGGACCACCGGATGTGGGCCATCACTATAC
>JALTEW010000181.1 GCA_027073795.1 bacterium
CGTGTAAGGGGCATCCAGGTCCACAACCAGCCGGTGGAGGTCTCATTTGCCGGTCAACGCACCGCCGTCAACCTCCAGGGGGTTGAAAAACGAGAGGTACAGCGGGGAGAGGTCCTGGTGCATCCCGGCACCCTGACCCCCACGCATCGGATCGATGGCACCATCACGATGCTGCCAACCGCCGAACATCCCATCACCCATACCTCCACCCATCGCTTCCACGTTGGGACTTCCCTGCACCTAACCAGGATTTATCTGATGGACGCTGAAAGCCTTGGCCCGTCGGAAGAGGGGTACGCTCAGTTTATCTTCACCGAACCTGCCATTGCTCTCCCTGGCGATCGGTTTGTCATTCGTGGATCTGGTAGAATTCAAACCCTTGGAGGCGGGGAAATCCTCTCCATCCATCCCCCTCGACGCAAACGTAAATCCATTCAAGCGCTTGAAACCCTGAATCTCCTGAAAACGGGAACCGATCGTGAAAAGGCGCTGTTTTATATCAAGGAAAGTGGTATGAACGGAATTTCCTTTCCCCGCCTGATGGAGTTAACCAACTTTTCCCACACCGCGCTGGCCCGGATTCTTGAAAAGGCGACCATGACCTCGGATATTGCGCGAATTGACCTTACCCCACCTGTTTACCTCCATCACCACCTCATCGAAAATCTCTCAGACCAGATAGAGGCATCCCTTAAGGCCTTTCATAAATCCAACCCCCTGGAAAGGGGAATTGAAAAAGAAGTTTTGCGAAGCCAGCTCGCGCCGGATGTGGACAAAAAGCTATGGGATCACCTGTTAACAGCCCTTTGTACAGGTAAAAGGTTCACCCTTGAAAAAGAAACCATTCGCCTGAAATTGCATCAGGCCTCCATCGATCCCGCCTTTCAAAAAACCATCAATACCGTTGAAGAAACCCTTAAGAAAGGCGGTACACATCCTCCTACCCTCAAAGAACTTTCCGGTAAACTGGACACCCCCCCCGGCGAGCTGAAGAGCATTTTGTCTTACCTTGCAAAAAATAACCAGTGCGTCAAGCTGACCGAAGAGATTTATATGGACAGGAAAGCCTACGAGGAAATCAAGCAAAAGACCATTGACTTCCTTCAAAAAAACGGTGAGATTACCGTACAGTCCTTCAAGGATCTGACAGACCTTTCAAGGAAATTCGCCGTTCCCATCCTGGAGCTTTTCGACAAGGACCGGGTGACCCTCCGGATCGACCAGAAAAGGGTCCTGAGAAAGTAAAATGACGTGGGGTAACGGACAGATGAAGCCATCTCTCTTGTTGAACGCAACCTTCGAACCCATTGGGGTTATCTCCTGGAGGAAGGCGATCATCCTCTCGTTTCTTGGTAAGGCAGAGGTTATCAGCGCTTACCACCAGGTGGTTCATTCCATCTCATCTTCCATCAATCTTCCTGCCGTGCTTCGGTTGACCCGTTATGTCAAATACCGCCGCCAGGAAGTCAAGTTCACCCGGAGGAACATCTATATCCGGGACAAGTACCGCTGTCAGTATTGTGGGAAGGTTTTTGAGCCGAAGGACCTGACCTATGATCACGTCATTCCCCGTTCCCGTGGAGGCAAAACCACGTGGACCAACGTTGTCACCTGTTGTCACACCTGCAACCGGAAAAAGGGGGGACGAACACCCAAAGAGGCAGGCATGCAGCTCTTGAACCAGCCCAAGGAGCCACACTGGCACCCCATGATACACTTTTCCATGGATACCCAGCAGATCCCCGCTCCCTGGCTCGATTATCTCATCTGGCACCCCGCCTACAACCCTCCGGAAACATCTTTCGGGATCGACAGCGAAGACTAAAAAATAAGCTCTTTTCCGACATCCGGGGGGAAGGGCCCTAAAAAACGTGGCACCGCTTATCCATCTGGCCGAAGTTTGAGGTGCCCATTCTAATCACGAAACAGTATCCCAGGGTGTCGGGGGCGCCCTTCCCCCTATGGCGCTTTTGGGAAACCCCAATGAGGTTTACAGTGTGATTTCTTTGTGTTATAGGAAAGTTTGCCTAGACCGTATCGGACGGCTGGGACAACCAATTTAAAACGCCTCTAAAATGAGGCCCAGACAAAAAAGGGAGGAGGAACCATGAACCCTCAAAAGGTCACCATCCCACAGTTGGTTCAGATGAAGCAGGACGGTGAAAAAATCACCATGCTCACCGCCTACGATTACCCATTTGCCCGTATTCTTGACAGCGCAGGCGTTGACATTCTCCTGGTCGGAGATTCTGTCGGCTCCGTGGTGGCAGGATACGATACCACCCTGCCCGTCACCATTGACGAGATGATTTATCACACCAAAATGGTTACCCGTGCCACGCAGCGGGCATTGGTTGTTATCGACATGCCCTTTATGTCCTACCAGGTCAGTGTGGAAGACGCGGTGCGCAACGCCGGCCGCATGGTCAAGGAAAGCGGAGCGGAGGCTGTCAAGTTAGAGGGGGGGCAAAACCAGTTTGATACCATTTCCGCCATTACCCGCATGGATATCCCCGTAATGGGGCACATCGGCTTGACCCCCCAGTCTGTCCACGCCATGGGCGGATACAAGGTTCAGGGGAAAGCCGACGCGGCACACCAAAAGGTGATGGAAGACGCTCTGGCGGTAGAGGAAGCCGGCGCCTTTTCGGTGGTCCTGGAAGGTATTCCCCTATCCCTGGCACAGGAAATAACGGAAAAGTTGCACATCCCGACCATTGGCATCGGCGCGGGAATCCATTGCGACGGACAGGTCCTCGTGATTCATGACCTCGTGGGGCTCTTTGACAAAAAACGCCCCAAATTCGTCAAACAGTACGTGAATCTCTGGGACATCATCACGAAGGCCGTGCAGGACTACTGCAAAGAGGTAAAGGAAGGGGCTTTCCCCACCGACGCCCACAGTTTCCACTAAGGATCAGGGTATGCGGGTCATAAAAACAGTCCCCGAGATGTCAGAGGAGGCGGCTCGGTTACGACGTGAAGGCAAGCGAATTTCCTTCGTTCCGACCATGGGGAACCTGCACGAGGGACACCTCAGCCTGATGCGGATGGCAAAACCCCTTGCCGATGTGCTTGTCATTTCCATTTTTGTGAATCCCTTGCAATTCGAACCCGGAAGCGATTTCGATGCCTATCCAAGGACCTTTGAGGAAGACCTGAAAAAGAGCGAACCCGTGGGGGTGGACATTGTGTTTGCCCCCATGGAATCCGATCTCTACCCCGAAGATTTTCAAACAACCGTGGAGGTCGCGGAGGTTTCAAAGGGATTGTGTGGGGATTTCAGGCCGGGGCACTTCAAGGGCGTTGCCACGGTGGTGCTGAAACTCTTCAACATCGTCCAGCCCCACGTGGCGATTTTCGGAGAAAAGGATTACCAGCAACTCGTCGTCATCAAACGGATGGTCAAGGATCTCAATCTGAACGTGGAGATCAGGGGTCACCCCACCGTGAGGGAGAAAGATGGCCTGGCCATGAGCTCAAGGAATCAGTATCTCTCACCTGACGAGAGGCGGCGCGCCACACGCCTGTACCGTTTTTTGAAACTGGCGAAGGAGCATTACGGAAAGGGGGAGCACAAGGCCGCCCCTTTAATACGGATGGTCAAAGAAGGTCTCGCGGAGGATTCCAGCATCAAGGTTGAATATGTCTCTGTCCATGACCTGGAAACCTTGAAGCCGGTGGATGACATCGTGCGGCCCGCTGTTATGGCCTTGGCCGTTCACATCGGTAAAACCCGCCTGATCGACAATATTTTTCTTGGAAACAATCTCACGCAGCGACGCAACGATCGCAAAGAGCAATAAGCCCAAAAGTCAGGCCAGGCCCCTTATTTTCCACTTATTCCCTTCTTCGAAGCCATCCGAAGGGGTGGTTTCTATTGTTTTCTCGGGCGGTTGAGTGACAACCTGCCTGTGTGAGTATCAGGGAACGTCTCCCATTTGGACGTCGCTGCTAAGCGATGAAGCCGGGGTTGATTTTCCCGAACGGCGCGAAAAAGTTCTTTCGGAAAGAGGGGAAAAGATAAGGTCTGGAAAAGCGGAATTCACCCTGATAAAGGCATTGAGACTCCGTAAGAAGCGATACACGTAAAAGACGCTCTTGTCCTGAAAGGAGCTATTGAGGATCTTAAAAATGGCAGGCTTTCAGCTTCCGGTCAGGACCTACCTTCTTCCTGCTCCTGCAGGCGCTTTTCCCAGTATTCCCGGAAAGACTTGGCATTTTTGCGAATCCACTGCTGAGCCGCCGCATTCCTGCCAATGTCATGCCCAAGGCGCTCACTTTCCTCCCAGCGGTAGATCTGAATCGCCTCAATCTCCCGTCTGAGTACATCCAAACGGGTTAAGGGCTTCATCGACGACACAATCGCCTGCCCCCTTTACTCCTCTTTCCAGACAGGGGAACGCTTCTCAAGAAACGCCAACATTCCCTCCTGAGCGTCCGCCATCATAGCGTTCGATGATATTACTTCCTTAGTATAATGAAAAGCCTTTCTCTCAGGCATTTCTATCTGCTGATAAAAGGCTTGTTTACCGATAGCAAGCACAAGGGAGCTATACTGGGCAATCTTTAATGCGAGAGAAAAGGCCTCTTCTCCTAACCTTTCCTTGGGAACGACACGATTCACCAAACCTGCCTCCATAGCTTCTCTGGCACTAAGCATTTCCCCCGTGAGAAGCATTTCAAGGGCCTTCTTCCGCCCCACCGACCGAGAAACTGCCACCATGGGCGTGGTGCAGAAAAGCCCGATCGTCACCCCTGGAGTAGCAAATCTTGCCCCTTCCTCTGCCACGACAAGATCACACGATGCCGCAAGCTGGCAGCCCGCCGCCGTCGCGATCCCGTGCACCTGTGCGATAACAGGTTGGGGGATGGTGTGCATCAGCTCCATCAAATCGATACAGGCCTGAAAAAGGGTCCGAATAGAATTCAAGGGGTGATCCACCAGTTCTGTCAGGTCATGGCCCGAGCAAAAGGCCACCCCTGCACCTTTAAGGATAACGACCCTTGCCTCCTTCGTCTTGCCTATCCATCCAAAAAGCTCCTGCAGTTCACCGAGAAGCGCAAGAGACAGGGCGTTTCGACGCTCGGGACGATTCAGGGTGATAATTCCGATTTCATCTTTTATTTCGTAGGTCAGATAATGATATGCCATGACTGCTCCCGTCTCTATTTCACGCGCCAGGTCGTCCCGCCCGGCCCATCCTCAAGGACAATCCCCATGGCGGCCAGTTCATCACGGATGGCATCAGCGGTCTTGAAATCCCTCGCCTTTCTTGCCACCGCCCTCTGTTCAATCTTCGCTTGAATCTCTTCTGGGGAGAGGGAAACCCGACGCTTGTCCAGGTCCTTTTGAACCCTGAAGAAGTCCTCTGGCGTGGTTTGGAACAAACCGAACAGGCCCCCCAATTCTTCGACCTTCTCCCTGATTGCTCGGATCACACCGGGAGAGGGATCGCCCTTGGACTTTGACTCCTGATATAACTGCTGAAGCCTATGGATCATGGGGTAGAGGGCTCCCAGGGCTTTCGGAGTGTTCAGGTCGTCATCCATAGCCGTCTCCACATCCCCGATGAACGCTGTTATCTCAGGGGGAAGCTTAGGCACCGATTCCTCTGGTTTACCCTGGTCCTTCAACCACCCATCCACCTCCTGAAGGGACTTGTAAACACGCTCAAGACTGACCTTGTTGCTCTCCAAATAGGCGTCATCAAAATTGATGGGGCTTCGATAATGCGCCCCCAGGAGAAAAACCCTTAACACCTCCGGGTGATAACGCCCCAGGATTTCCTGAATGGAAAGAACATTCCCCAGGGACTTGGACATCTTTTCCGAATGGATATTCACAAAACCGTTATGAACCCAGTATCGGGCAAAAGGCTTGCCCGTGGCTGCCTCTGACTGGGCAATCTCATTCTCGTGGTGGGGAAAAATCAAATCCTTGCCACCGCCATGGATATCAAAGGTCTCTCCTAACAGGGACATACTCATGGCGGAGCACTCGATATGCCAGCCAGGACGACCTTTCCCCCAAGGGCTATCCCAGGAGGGTTCTCCTGGTTTACTCGCCTTCCAGAGAGCGAAATCGAGGGGGTCATTTTTCCTCTCATCTACAGCAATACGGGCACCTGACTTCAAGTCGTCGATATTCTTCTTGGAAAGTTTCCCGTAATCGGGAAATTTCGAAACGGAGTAATATACATCCCCTTCAACCTCATAGGCAATTCCCTTTTCCTCAAGGATCTTGACAAGGTGAATGATATCCGCGATATGCTCCGTTGCCCTGGGCTCATGGGTTGGGCGAAGAATTCCAAGAGGATCGGTATCCTCGTAAAAATAGGCGATGTTTTCTTCCGAGAGCTGAACCGTCGAAATCCCCCGCTCATTGGCGCGGCGGATAATTTTGTCATCCACATCGGTAAAATTCCTGACATAAGTTACGTCATACCTCTTGTGCCGCAGATAGCGGAAGAGGGTGTCAAACACCACCAGAGAACGGGCATGGCCGATATGACAGCGGTCGTAAACCGTGACACCGCAGACATACATGCCAACCTTGTTATCGTTTAAAGGTGTGAAGAGCTCTTTTCGATCCGTCAATGAATTATATAGTGTAAGGCTCATAATTTCTCCAAAACACGCCTAAGTCTGGCGAGTACTTCCTCCTTCCCCAGAATGGGGATAATTTTTGTCAATTCCGGCCCGTGATCCACCCCCGTTAGGGCCCGGCGAAGGGTCATGAAAAAGGGGCGTCCCCGAAAGCCGGAGCGCTTCATCGCCGATTTTGCCACCTGGACATACCCTCCCTCATCAAGGGTCTTCACCTGTTTACATGATTCGGAAAAAATTTCAAGAATGTTCCGGGTTTTGCCCTTCTCTTCATCCCCGAAAATCTCTCGCTTCGTATATTCGCTATCAAGAAAGATATCAAAAACCGGCTTGAAATCGGTGAGGACCTGGGCGTTGTCACGACCGCAGGCAACGATTTCTTCAATCTTTGCAGATTCCAGCCGCTCCGAAACTCTCCACATCTCCAAAAATGGCCTGAGATGGTGCACCAGGATTTCAGTCGGAAGCTCTCGGATAAAGCGCCCATTAATCCATAAAAGCTTCTTATGATCAAAAACGGCTGCCCCTTTGGAAACACGCGACAGATCAAAGTCTTCGACAATCTCCTTCATCCCTTTCAGCGGCCCGTCCGATGCCACAATGCCCCCAAGCCCGACAAGATAGAACACAAGAGTCTCCGGCAAATACCCCTCCCGTTTGAACTGTGATACCGCCGTGGCACCATGGCGCTTTGAAAGGCGTTTGCCATCCAACCCAAGGATAAGCGGATGATGGGCATACAAAGGAGGGACCAGCCCCAGAGCCCGGTAGAGGAGAATCTGCTTTGGAGTATTGGAGATATGGTCGTCCCCCCGGATGACATGGGTCACCCCCATCTTCGAATCGTCCACGACCACCGCCCAATTGTAAGAAGCCATCCCGTTGGAACGTATCAGAATAAAATCTGAGATGGCACTTGACGAAAATGAAATGGGACCATGGATAACGTCATCGAAGGCCACCTCTTCACCCGCGGGCACCTTGAATCGAATCGTATAAGGCCTCCCTTCGGCCAAATAACGCAACCTCTGCTGTTCACTGAGATGGCGGCACCGGCCGTCATATCCGGGAGGCAACCCCTTTTTCATCTGCTCCTTGCGGCGAACCGCCAGCTCCTCTTCCGTGCAGAAACAGGGATAGGCCTTGTCTTCAGAAACAAGGCGGCTGGCCAGCTCCCTGTAAAGTTCCACCCGCTGGGTCTGTCTGTATGGCCCCCAATCTCCACCGACATCCGGCCCCTCGTCCCACCGGATCCCCAACCATTTGAGGCTTTCCATAATCTCAATCTCAAAATCCCGTCTCGAACGGGCCTCATCCGTATCTTCCAGTCGAAGGACAAACTTTCCACCGGCCTTCTGCGCGTAGAGGTAATTAAACAGGGCGGTCCGCGCATTCCCGATATGGAGTGAACCGGTCGGACTCGGGGCAAACCGCACCCTCACCATCTTTCTGGCGGTCATATTTCCCATACCTTTATGCTTTCCTTTCTAGCAAGACCACCGCCATCACCGCAATGCCTTCTTTCCTGCCAAGCGCACCAATAGATTCGTGGGTCTTTGCCTTGATGTTGATGTCTGTAGCCTCCGACCCCAACCAGCGGGCAAGGTTTACCCTCATTTCTGGCATATAGGGGGCCAATTTCGGCTCTTGGGCAATAACTGTCACATCCACATTTTCTAGAATAAATTGTTTCGGTCCCAGTTTTTCAAACATCTCTTCAATCAGCTCACGCCCCGATCGGTCCCGATAGGCCTCATCCGTATCGGGAAAGAATCCTCCGATATCCCCCTCCCCTAAAGCGCCAATAATGGCATCGATAACGGCATGGCACAAAACATCCCCATCAGAATGGCCTAGCAAACCTTTTTTATAAGGGATTTCCACCCCCCCCAAAATCAGGGGACGTCCCTCAACCAGCCGATGGATATCATACCCTATTCCGACGCGAAGGCTCATCTCTCCCCCCTCCGTTTAAACAGATGCTCCCCTTCCATGGCAAGCAAAATCTCCCCTATACGGAGATCTTCCGGCTTCGTTATCTTGATGTTCCAGCGGCTGCCAGGAATGATTTTTACAGGGTGTCCTGCCCGCTCCATGAGGGTGGCATCATCCGAGGCAGACCACCCTCTTACCACGGCTTCTTCATGAACCGCCCTTATCAAACGGGTGTGAAACATCTGTGGGGTCTGAATCATAACGAGGCTTTCCCTTTTCTCAGTCCGTGTC
>JALTEW010000182.1 GCA_027073795.1 bacterium
CGGGGCTTTCCAATACCTTTTATCTCTATCCTTGTGTTTTTTGGTATAAGCTTGGCTGAATCAGACCAGGCTTTTTCAAAGTCTTTTTCTGCGTCCTGCTTTATTTTCCTTATGTCTATGCTGTTTTTCATTTTCAGTATGTATCAACTATTTTTTCAAAAGCTTCAATAACCTTTTTCAGGCTTTCTTTTTCTATGCCGTATGTTGAAAGCTTTATGTTTTTTGTCCTTCCCTGCTGTATTCCTGTTATTCTATTTTTCTTCAGCTCTTCATAAAGAAAAGTCCTTTTCTTTGGGTGTATTTTTGAAATCTCATAAAATATGTCTGTCTTGAACTTCATAAGGTCATGCCTGTGGGGCTTTTCTCCGAGCTGTAAAAGCCCGAGCATTTCAAGGCTTTTTGAAAACCACCTTGCCTTTGCAACCTCTTTGTCCCATTCATTGATGCGCCTGACAAGGTAAGGGAATGAAGCCATTAATGTTATAAACGAGCTGCCCCTTATTTCGCTTCCAAGAAACTCAAGCTCGTTTTTTTCATAGTATTTTGATTTTTTAAGCATTTTTTCAGACCATTTTTCAGATGCGCCGATAACGCCGACAGGGCCTATAGAAGCCATTGACTTATGGCCTGAACCAATAACAAAGTCAGCATTAAGCCTTTTCAGGCTTATCGGCATTCTTCCTATTGAATAAGCGCAGTTCAGCAGAAAAGGCACATTGTTTTCTTTTGCAGCTTCTCCTATAGTCTTTGCATCAGGCAGATTGCCATAATTGCCGTCAGGGTATGTCAGTATTGCCAAAGAAGGCTTGTGCTTTTCCATTAAAGATATATATTCGTCTGCGTCTATTGTGTAATCAGGATATCCTGTTGACTTTGCCTCTATAATATTAAGCCCTGCCTTTTCTGCAGCAAGCACTGTTGTATAGTGCCTGTTCTCATCAACAAGTACAGTGTCATGTGGCTTTGCTGCAAGCCTCATTGCTGTATAAATGCCGTCTCTTGCGCCGAATGTAATTCTTGCTATGTCTGAGCCAAGAAAGCCAGGGAGGTCTTTGTATATAAACTCTTTTACTATCTCTATATCCATAATCTCAATGCCCTGTGCAAGGTTGTAGGGCGCATAGCCTATTGCAAACTCATCAAGGGCCTTTTTTGACTCATCCGGAAGAACTGCTCCTGTCTGTATCGGGCTTATATTAATAAAATCCTTGTATTTTCTTGACAAGGAAGAGTAGTCATAGCTAAGGTTTTGCATGCCCATTAACATAATATTGGTATTGCTCATTTTAAAAGTTTTTTATTTTTTCATTTTTAAGGCATAATCCTTTATCATCAGCCTTTCTCCAAACGGGTCTTCTAAGTGAATTTGGCTTTTTTTGCTGTTCTTGTGCTGCATAATGTCCACAATCCTCAAGTCTGTTTTTACCATCTCTTTTGCTATCTTGCCTATGTTCTTCATTGTTTGTATTGAGTCTTGGCTTATTATGCCGTTGTCTTTCGGAACTTCTATGTTGCTCAATGCAAGAAATGCTGATTCTGTCGCTGTTGCAGCTGCTGTGGACAGCTTTAAAGAGCATCCCTCTTTTGCGCCGTCGCAAACCATTCCTGTAAGGTTTGCCGCCATCATGTTTATTGCATTGTTGATTTGCTTTGAGTTGCCGCCAAGCAGATAGCTGACAGCTGCTGTTGCGCCGATTCCTGCTTTTATCGCGCAGCCGCATATAGCCGAGAGATATCCTGAATAGTTGCTTATTTTCTTTGTTATTATGTGGCTTAATAATGCTGCTTCGCTTATCTTTTCTTTGTCAATATTGTATTCAGCGCCAATAACATAAACAGGAATTAAGGCTGTAATGCCCTGGTTTCCTGACCCTGATGTGCTCATGACAGGCATATTTGCGCCGCCCATTCTTGCATCTCCTGCAGCAGCAGCCATTATCTTGACTTTGGTTATAATGCTGTTGTCAATAATGTGCTGTTTAAGCAGTTCATTCAGCTTTTTTCCAATGCCCAATCCATAATCATGGGCTAGGCCGTATTCAGCAATCTTTCTGTTCATTTCAACGCCTTTATACGCTTCTTTTTTCTCTTCCGGCGTTGCGTTTTTTACAATATCAATAATATCATCTATGCTGTCAGGAATTATTTCGTCTGATGTTTCTTTTTTCCTGTACAGCCCGTTTCTATACACTACTTTATTGTCAACCCTTATCTCGGATATGTTGTTGTGCTCGTGCTGAAGCCTTACATATGAGTGCCTTGGAATGCTGTTGATTTTGTATTCAAGTGAAACCTCTATATTAAGGTCTGACTTGGCATTGTCGTCTTCAACATCCTCAATAAAAACCTTTTTTTCATTAACTATTCTGTTTGCGCTTTCTATTGCGTTTTGGGGCATATTGTCAAAAACATTAAGCTCTTTTCTCGGGTCTGCATAAAGCCCCATGGCTGCTGCAATAGCTATTCCTTTCTGCCCGTTTGTGTTTGGTATTTTTATTGCCAAAGCATTTTTATAGACATCCCTGTCTGTCCTGACTGAGATTAAGCCAAGATTTTCATAGTCAGGATTAGAATAAGGCTTTCCAAACTCTTTGGGCAGGTCATTAAATAATGCATGATAAGCCAAAGAAACAGCGTAGCCTACAGCAATTGGCTCTGTGCATCC
>JALTEW010000183.1 GCA_027073795.1 bacterium
TACTCATGCCAAAGATTCTCGGACGCGGGTTCGATTCCCGCCGCCTCCACCAGCCTACGCTCGCAGCGAAGCGAGAGGGAAGGCTGTCCCGCCGAAATCCCAGAGGGTGAAGGCGGATCCCAAATTCTTTAAAGCTCCAGCTTGGCATGCCAGCAACAAAATGCTATTGCATCTATGTCTTGCCATTCTCGAAAGATTCGAATCGTTATGATGCTGGTATAACCGCAAATCCCTTATTTCAGGTAGGGGATGAACCTTCCTCAGTTTTGGGTGTCCTGATTATGAGTGCCATACGCCCATATGAATATCTCCTGACTGTTTTCGTCTAAATTGATAAAGATGTAAAAAGGGGGAGGAAAAGATGAAAAAAATTATGGTAGGTTTCATCCTTGCCCTGTGCGTCCTGTTAGTTCCCCTGGTAGGACATACGGAAACCTTCTGGAATTTTGGATTCGGGATGAGTTCCTATTCATGTGGCGGGTATTACGGCTCATCCTGCGTAACCTATCAGCCAGTGGTTCCAGTCATGCCAGTCGTGCCGTATGGTTATTCCACAACGGTCGTGGTTGGTGCGCCTTCCTGCTATGTTCCTCGACCCTGGCGGTGTTACTGCCCCTACGGGGGAGGGTATAGGGGTTATTACCATCCACGGAGGTACTATTATGGCGGGGCGAATCACCCTGCGCCGCCGCCTGTGCATTGCCGAACAAGGCACTACTGGCCAAACGGGAGGTGGCATCATCCCGGCAAACGCAATCGCTGCAACATTCACAATAGAAAACGGCGCTGGTAAAGGCAAGATTTTTCGCGACCGGCTAACCATCAACTCGCAGTGAAAAAAACAGGAGCTGGCCTACTTTGCGATACAGCCGGTCTTTTTCTTTCTTTAGCCTTTCTGCCTTTTTGTCTTTCCCCCGGGAGAAGGCTTGAGGCGCAACTTCTAGGTGCTGCTTTTTCCAGTGGGTGATCGGGTTAATGTGGATGCCGTATTCCTGGACCAGTTCCTTGGAGGTCTTGGCTCCCTTGATGGCTGGCACCTTTGGCTTTGAATTCGTCTGAGAACTTTCTGCACTGTTTCATCCCTGTGAACCCCCTTTCTTTTGCCTACCCCTTTTCACTTTAACATACTGTCCCATTTTTGGGGTCCACTATACAACCGAATCGAAGCAATCCATGAAGCACAAATGTTGACTTATTTGAAACTTGGCGGATGGTCTATCGGGTTGTTGATCAATTTCAATGTTCCGATGCTCAAAAATGGCATCAAACGCATGGTCAATCATTATAAGGGAAACTCGGCGTCCCCTGCGCCTCTGCGGTGATTTTTGAAGACATCCCTGCCAAGGACCGAAAACCCGCCGCAGTCCGGGGGATTCACCGCAGAGACGCGGAGAGCGTAGAGATGGATGATCTCGTTGAAAGCATAGGCGAAATGGCCGGAGAAACCGGAAAGCTTGCCCGCAAAGCCCGGCGGCCCTTTTCGCCTGCCTGCCGGTGCGTTGGCACAGGCGGGTGCAGGTGCGGGAGGATGAAGCACCGTACGGGGAGGACGGATGATGACGAAAAAGCTTGAGGTAAGAACCGGAGATAACTGCCCATGGCCGATCTTCCGGACAAGAGGCCCGATTCTGAGATCCTGATCTACCAGACAGAGGACGGGCGCACGCGCATCCAGGTCCGCCTGGAGGACGAAACCGTCTGCCCTGTTAAATCTGGTTTTTCTATTTAACTGGGATGAAACTTTTTTCTTTTGTTTCATCGGGGCCGAAGGCCATTTCATCGGGATGAAATAATGCGAAGCGGTCAGACGCAGGTTTATCCAGTTAAATTTTTATCCCGTTAAACCAGAGGTTTTTTCGTTTAACTGGGGGCGTTAGCACTCATTTAACAGGGACGGATTTCACTGGGGCCTGCCCCGTGAAATTCATGTCAATGAAGAGCGAAGCGGATTTCACTGGGGTGCACGGATAAACGCAGATTGAGAAAAAAGAGGATAGAAGCGAGGAGGAAAAAGGGGAAAGATAAGGTTAGAAGTAAAATGGGGACTTGACCCGTTGCATCTGTCCTATTCCAGCCAGCGGGCAGGCAGGGTCAGCAGAAACTCTTCGAGTGGCAACCCATCGCCTCCGACCAGAAGCTTTTTCGCCACATGGTATTCCCTGCAAAACGCTGCGAGACCCGGCAAAGGCCGCTGACGAGTTCCGCTTTTTACTTCTATCGCGACAAGTTTATCCCCTTGGGAAAGGACAAAATCAAGTTCGGCGTTCCGTGCCGACCAATAAAAGAGCTTGACATCTGTTCCCACGAAACTGTTGTACAGGTAGGCCCCTACCGCGGTTTCCACGAGGCGCCCGCGAAAATCCTCTTCCCCTTCAACACGCTTTTGGAGGGAGGCACCCGAAAGGGCGGTCATCAAGGCCGTGTTCAGTGCCAGAAACTTTGGGCTTGAAGCGCGACGTCGAACCTTTCGCCCCGCGTATTTCTGCAAACCAGCCAAAAGCCCCGCTGTTTCCAGAAGATTCAGGTAGTGGGCGAGCGTTGTCGTGTTTCCAGCGTCCTGGAGTTGCCCGAGGAGTTTCTGGTACGAAAGAACGCGCCCCGACCACGCGCATCCAAGCTCAAAGAGGCGACGCAGAAGGGCAGGCTTATCCAC
>JALTEW010000184.1 GCA_027073795.1 bacterium
TGCCGTCGTGGCAAGTGAGATAAAAGAACTTGCAAAACAAACGGCCCAGTCAACAGAAAGTGTAGATAATGCCATTGAGCAGATTCAGCTTGGTATTAAGGAATCGGTAACCATGATTAAAGGCACCCTTAAGGAAGTTGAAGACTCTGTTGCCATGGCGGCGAAGGCAGGGACATCTCTTACCGAAATTGTGGCCAAGGCAAAGGTGGCAGCGGAAAGGGTTAACGGTATTGCGGCAGCTGCACAGCAACAATCGGCGGCAGTGAACGAAATCAGTAAAAATGTCGACGGCATCATGATGGTCAGCCGGGAAACGGCTCAGGGTATCTCTGAAACAGCCAGGGCCACCAAAAACCTTGCGCAACTGTCTGAAAGGCTTTTGAGCCTTGCCAAAAAATTTGAAGGCCCTATGTAGACATGAAGAAAATGCAATCCACTTCCACCCTGCCAAACCATTCTATAAAGAAAAAGACTTCTGGCTATCAACATCCTTCCTTCCCAGAATTGAACAAAAACGAGCCCGAAACAGCCTTTGGGGGAAGGTATCAAAGGAAACCATAATTCATGGAACAGATCGTTACATTCTATCTCAATGACACGCTTTTCGGGATTCCTATCCTTGCGGTACAAGAGATCAATCCCCTCATTGAGATGACACCCGTTCCGCTTTCCCAGGAATCCTTCCGTGGCCTGATCAACCTAAGGGGACAGGTTGTCACTGTCTTTGATCTTGGAATTATGCTTGGGTTTGGGAAACGGGAGATTCAAAATAGGTCGCGGCTTATCGTCATAAAAACAAATGAGGAACTCTCGGATGTGGCTGTTACACGTGGAATCAAGACATCTGATGACCCTGTTGGAATCCTGGTCGACACAATTGGTGACGTGCTAACAACAGATGAGACAGAAATAGAGGGATCCCCTGCAAACATAAAGGTAAGTGATCAAAAATACGTTAAAGGAATCGTAAAATTGAAGGATCAATTGCTTGTCTTGCTCCACTTAGAATCCCTCCTGTCAAACATGTGACACGCCATGGCAACCTTCTCTTGAACCTAACATGGAAAAAGACAAGAAAAAAATACGCATCCTTGTCACCGATGACACGGTGACATATCGGATTATTCTGACAAACATCCTCCGGACCTTTGAAGATGTTGAAATTGCTGGAACAGCCCACAACGGAAAGGATGCACTGGAAAAAATTCCCACATGCTTCCCAGACGTTATCACCATGGACGTAGAGATGCCGGTCATGGATGGGCTAACCGCCTTGAGAAAAATCAAGGAAAGATATCCATGGATCGAAATCATCATGGTGTCAGGAACCACCCAGAAAAACGCGGATATTGTCCTTAAAGCCCTTGAGGAAGGGGCCTTCGATTTTATCATCAAGCCAACCACAACATCATCTGAACAGGCAAAAAAAGAACTCACAAAAACCCTTAGAAACCACATTTCAAATTTAAAGGCAAAGAAAGCCACGCAAGAACAAACAGTTAGACATCCAAGGCCAATTTACCTCAAATTATCGCGACAGCCTTCAATCTACCCTGTGAAGGTTGACCTTGTTGCCATCGGTGTATCCACAGGCGGGCCCAAAGCCCTCGCCCGAATCATGCCAAGCCTTTCCCCTAACCTTCCCCCCATCCTGATTGTTCAACACATGCCCCCTCTTTTTACCCGATCTCTCGCGTCAAACCTCAATAAACTCTGTCCATTGACCGTTAAAGAGGCGGAAGACGGGGAACCCATCCTCCCCGGGACCGCTTATATTGCACCCGGCGGCCGGCATATGGTTATCAGGACATCCAATGCATCCTTTAAGGTAGGTCTCAACGATTTACCACCAGAAAACAGTTGCCGCCCCTCTGTTGACGTCTTATTACGCTCAATCGCCGCCCAATTTCATAGAAAGGCTCTTTCAGTTATCCT
Organism: bacterium; assembly: GCA_027073795.1. GTDB lineage: Bacteria > Desulfobacterota > S145-22 > S145-22 > S145-22 > S145-22. The sequence goes on from JALTEW010000184.1 coordinate 1,936, forward strand.
CACAGGCATGGGTTCCGATGGCCTAAGCGGAATGAAGGCCTTGAAAAGAAAGGGGGTGTTCTGCATCGCCCAAGACGAAACAAGCTGCGCCGTTTACGGAATGCCCCGCGCTATCGTGGAAAACGGGTTGGCAGATGAAATTCTTCCGCTCGAAAAGATTGCCCAAAGGATTAATCAACTGGCAGGCATTAAATGAACCAAACTATATCCCTAACGCAGGAAGAATTCGAACTTCTTCGTAAACTCATCGAAGAAAACTCCGGTATTTCACTCGGTGATGCCAAGGGATATCTCGTTGAAAGCCGCCTGCAGCCTCTCCTCAGGGAATCGGATTGCACCACCTTTAAGGAATTCTACTTAAAATCACTGGACCGAAGAAACGGGTTGATCGATAAAATAATCGATGCCATGACAACCCACGAAACGCTCTGGTTCAGAGACGTTACCCCATTTACAACTCTGAAAGAAAAGGTACTTCCCGAACTTTCGGAAATCGCTCAAAGGAGGAAGGTGCGAATCTGGTCTGCCGGCTGTTCAACGGGGCAGGAACCCTATTCCATTGCCATCACGGTTCATGAATACGCCATGGCTCATCTGGGCGTAACACCGTCACATTTTGAGATTTTGGCAACGGACATATCCTACTCAGCATTATTTACAGCAATTGCCGGCCGGTATCACGGGCTCGGCATTTCAAGGGGGATGAATCAGAAT
>JALTEW010000185.1 GCA_027073795.1 bacterium
ATAATATATAACTTATTATAATATAATACATTTTGTGGTAATATTGCTTAACATGTATATCAGTCCCCATAAAAAACTTATTTTTTTGCTTAATTTATTTTTCAATATCGGCAAATTGTTTTATCACTTTAGCCTTTAATGAAATGTTCGCAAAAAGTCGGCGCTGGGCCTAAAGGCAAAGTAAAAAAATCCAGTTCCAAATATCCTTGACAGGGTATGGCAACTATGTTAGATGACGCTAAATATTCGTTTAGGTTGTAGAAGGTGGGGTTGGTAAAACTGATATGGTATAAGGGTAGAAATTGGCTGGGGAAACATGAAGGGTTTCACTTATTTACTCAAAACCGTCCTATTCTAAAATAATCGAAGAATGAATGTGAAAGGAGGGAACCATCTAAATAGGTGAAAAGCGTGGAGAGATGGCTTCGTAAGAAACTGGGTCATGCAGTAAACGATGTCCTGTAGGGAGCAAGAACGAACTTGATAAGTGAGTTCGTTCTTGAGGTGGAACTTTTTGCGTTGCCATCTACTAAGCAGTGGCTCTTTGTAAATGCATCAATAAGAAAAAAACAGAAAACAAAAAAAAGAAGGAGGAAGAAATATGGCGTATGATGCGACGAAGATGGCAGACTGGGAGATTTCCGAGGCTGCAGAAAAAAACATGAAGTCTATCTGGCAGTTACAGGAAGAGCTGGGTTTGAAAAAGGATGAGGTAATTCCTTATGGTCGGATTGGAAGGCTCGATTTCATGAAAATTATCGACCGTTTCAAGGACAAACCAGATGGGAAATACATTGAGGTCACGGCTATTACCCCTACCCCGCTGGGTGAGGGAAAAACCACCACCAGCATGGGGCTTATTGAAGGCCTGGGGAAACGGGGAAAGAGTGTAGGCGGTTGCATCCGCCAGCCTTCTGGAGGACCCACCATGAATATTAAGGGGAGCGCTGCAGGCGGTGGAAACGCTCAGGCCATTCCCTTAACTGAATTCTCCATGGGGCTCACCGGCGATATCAATGATATCATGAATGCTCACAATCTTGCCATGGTTGCGCTCACTTCAAGGCTACAGCATGAATTTAACTACACCGATGATATCTTAGCCTCCAAAAACCTCAGGCGCCTCAACATCGATCCCAGGAGGGTGGAGTTCCGCTGGATTATTGACTTCTGCGCCCAGGCCTTGAGAAATATTATTATTGGTATTGGCGGCAAAATGGATGGTTTTATGATGGAGTCCCACTTCGCTATTGCAGTAAGTTCAGAACTCATGGCGATTCTTTCCATCGTCCGGGATCTCCCCGATTTGAGAGAGAGGCTCAGTAAAATCACCCTCGCCTATGACAAAAATGGCAACCCCGTAACGACAGCAGATCTTGAAGTTGACGGCGCCATGTGTGCCTGGATGCGAAATACGATTAATCCCACCCTACTTCAGACGGTTGAAGGCCAACCTGTCATGGTCCATGCTGGCCCGTTTGCCAATATTGCAGTAGGTCAGTCCTCTATTATCGGTGATCGCATCGGTCTGAAGATGTTTGACTACCATGTAACGGAGAGTGGCTTCGGTTGCGATATCGGATTTGAAAAGTTCTGGAACGTCAAATGCCGTTTCAGCGGCTTAAAGCCAGACGTCTCAGTTCTTACAGCAACAATCCGCGCCCTCAAGATGCACGGCGGTGGCCCCAAAGTTGTCCCGGGGCGGCCCTTAGATCCCGCTTATACCGAGCAAAACCTTGATCTTCTCGAAAAGGGTATTGGGAACCTGATCCATCATATCAATATTGTAAAACAGTCTGGTATCAAACCGGTTGTCTGCATCAACAGTTTCCATACCGACACACAGGAAGAAATTGATATGGTCAAACGCTATGCGGAGCAGGCGGGTGCTCGATGTGCCGTTTCCACTCACTGGTTGAATGGAGGGGACGGCGCACTGGAGCTGGCGGATGCGGTTATCGATGCCGCCAACGAAGAGACCAATTTCGATTTTCTCTACCCCCTTGAAATGCCGCTTCGCCAGCGTGTTGAAACAATCGCAAAGAATGTCTACGGGGCCGATGGGGTTTCTTGGACACCCGAGGCGGAAGAGAAGGCTAAACGTTTTGAATCCGACCCTGCCTTCCAGGATTTTGCAACCATGATGGTCAAAACACATTTGAGCTTAACCCATGACCCCAACCTTAAGGGCGTTCCCAAAGGGTGGATCCTGCCGATTCGTGATGTGCTTATCTACTCCGGCGCGAAATTCCTCTGCCCCGTGGCTGGAACTATCAGCTTGATGCCGGGAACTGCCTCTGACCCGGCATTTAGAAGAGTGGATGTGGATACCAAAACCGGAAAAGTCACCGGGCTGTTCTAAACTTCCAAGGCCTAAGGCCTGGCAAGTCATTGGGGGGTGCTTTCAGTGACCCCCCAACTTTTTTGCCAAGTCTTTTAAAATATCCTCAAGTCAAGATAAACGGCTATCTTTTAATGTTTCCATAAAACATGTATCATGTTTTAAAAAGCTTTCTGAGAGCTTTAATATGTGAAGAAGGCTGATGAAAAAATATAAAAAAAACCTTGATACGGGAACTATTCAAAATATCCTACATTCCGTTACCGGAGAGCTCATCATCGTTTCTCCTGAGTATGACCTGTTGTG
>JALTEW010000186.1 GCA_027073795.1 bacterium
ACATAATATATTTATGAACAAGGGTGCGATTAAAAAAAACCGCTAAAAAGGAGGATTGATTGTATGAAAGAGATGAGAGATTTTGTCAAGAAGTGCGAAGAGGAAGGTATCCTGAAACGAATCAAGGCGGAAGTGGACTGGAACCTGGAGCTCTCTCATATCGCAACCCTGAATGAGCAGAAACGAGGGCCGGTCCTGCTGTTCGAGAATGTCAAGGACTATGACATACCCGTTGTTACCAGTGCCTTTACCACCCCTAAAAAACTGGCTATTGCCCTCGGAATGCCCACAGACATGACCATGTCCCAAATGGCCAGGGAATGGATGAAACTAACAACCAAACAGCTCATTCCCCCGCAAACCGTTTCAAACGGCCCGATTATGGAAACGGTTGTCGAGGGAGATGACATTAATCTCTTTGACTTCCCTGCCCCCTGGTTTTACCCTCAGGACGGTGGACGATTCATAGGAACGGCCCACTACATTATCACCAAGGACCCGGATACCGGGTGGGTTAACCTTGGCACCTACCGCTCCCAGATACTGGATGAAAAACACATGGGCGTGCAGATTATTAAAGGCAAGCACGCGGATTTCATGCTCCAGAAATACAAAAAGATGGGAAAACCCATGCCCGCTGCTTCGGTTATCGGGTGCGACCCTATCATGTTTCTCGTTTCCAGTACCCTCGTCTCGGCGGAAACGAGTGAATATGACATCATTGGAGCGCTCCGTGGTGAACCTGTCGAGGTTATCGAGAGCGACTTGACAGGTCTGCCAATCCCCGCCAATGCCGAAATTGTCCTGGAAGGGTTCATTGACCCAGAAAACTTCAGGGAGGAAGGACCATTCGGAGAATATACGGGGTACTATTCAGGAAAGGCCGGCGAGGAACTTCCCAAGCCCTGCCTGGAGGTTAAACGCATCCTTAGAAGAAAATCCCCTATTTTCTGGTCCACCTCGGTAGGAAAACCTGTCAATGACACGCACATGATCCAATCCCTGAACCGAACCGCCACCCTCTGGACTGACCTGGAAACCATGCGCGTTCCGGGCATCCAGTCCGTCTACATTCCGCCTGAATCGACGGGAAGATTCTGGGCCATTGTCTCCGTAAAGCAGATGTATCCGGGCCACTCCATGCATGCCGGAACGGCCGTTATTTCCACAACAACGGGTCACTACGGGCTCAAAGGTGTCATCGTGGTGGACGAGGACATCCCGGCGGATGATATGACAAAGGTCTGGTGGGCCCTGAGCGTTCGCTACGATCCCCGTCGGAGCACCCAAATCATCAACCGGGGGCGTTCCACCCCACTGGACCCCGCTCTTCCGATCGACGCCAGGGAAATTGTTTCACGCATCATCATGGATGCCTGCATCCCCTTCGAGTGGAAAAAGAAACCGGTTGAGATCCAACTCGATGAGGAAACGGTGAAAAAGGTCCAGGGACGCTGGAGCGAACTGGGACTCGATTAAACCGCTTGACTATGGATAGATTCTGCCTAAAACGAACGAATAAAGGAGGCGTGTGCGCAAATGAGAGTTATACGCTATACAGATGAAATGATTAACGAATTCTCTGTGAACGGTTTCTGGACGGAAGAGACATTTTACGATTTCTGGAAACGCAACGCGGAAAAGTGGCCAGACCAAGAGGCCCTGGTCGATTCCCGCTACCGCATCACCTGGAAAGAGGCTTTGGAACTGATCGATGCCATTGCCGGCCAATGGATCGACATGGGCTTTGAAAAAGACACCCACATCATCATCCAATCCCCCAACAGCGTTTACGGGTTTCTCGCAAGGATAGCCAGTGAACGGGCTGGGCTTATTGCCCTGACGGTTTATCCTTATCTTCGCCATAAAGAGCTTGAATTTATGGCGGATAAGACCAAGGCTCAGGCAGTGGTATTTCCCAGCATCTATCGCCGTTTCAATTACCTGGAGATGTTTCGTGAAATCCAGCAAAAACAACCCTCCATCAAACATTTCTTCCTGCTGGACGAATCGGTTCCGGAAAACGCCGGGGAAAACTGCCTTTCCCTTTATCAGATGGCGCAGGAAGGCTTGAAGAAGTCCTACCCCGACAGCCTCTTCGCGTCACGGCGTTTTAACCCAAAAGAGGATGTAGGACTTCTTACCAGCACAACAGGAACCACAGGCCTTCCCAAACTGGTAGAATGGCCCATCGCCTCGCGCCTGTGCACCTCGAAGGCCCGCATAGATCTCTGGGATCTGACCCATGAAGACATCACCGTCGCGGTGGCGCCACATGCCGGAGGGGCAGCCGGAACCCTGACCTACTTCGCCGCCCCCCTGGCCGGGGCGAAAATCGTTCTGATGGAGGAATTCAGCGCGGAAAGCGCTCTAAAACTCATCGAAAAGGAGAAGGTGACGGCTATTGGTGTCGTCCCCACCCACCTTGTGCGGATGCTTGAGGCGGATGAAACAAAATATAATCTTGGCTCCCTCCGTTTCATCCGCTCCGCGGGTGGGTACCTCTCGCCCCAGGTGGCGGAAGAGGTAGAAGAGCGGTTTAAAGCCGTGATCACCAGCGACCTCGGCACGCAGGATGTAGGATCCGTTTCCGGATGCCGGGTGGATGACCCGGTAGAGTTAAGACGAAAGACGGTCGGGC
>JALTEW010000187.1 GCA_027073795.1 bacterium
AGAAAACGTTTCAATGCCTTTTCCTGATAGGGTTCATGAACCACAATTCGGTCCGAATTTGCAACAATGGATTGGAAAATGATGCCATGTTCGCGCGGGATTTCCTGGTAAACCGTGTGCAGGGTGGTAACAACTGGGATACGGGCAAGGCGAAATTGAATAATGAGGGGAATAACAGAGACGCCAAAATGCCCACCGAACAGGCCAAATTCGTGTTGAATATGAACCACATCCGGCGTGAAACGCGTCATCATATGAAAGGCCTTTTCCGCGATGTCCCCGTCTTCGTAGTCGAAGGCCGGGAAGACCTGTTGGCCCGAACCGCCCTTGTGGCAGACGATATAGACGTCCGCCCCCTTCTTCCTCAGGGCTTCTGTCAGGTACTGTGAATAGGTCGCAATGCCACATTCAATAGGAGGAAAAGAAGAGATGATACCGATTCGCATACCTGCCTCCTGCCATATCTGAAATGAATATTACCTGGATGATACCGTAAAAAAGATAGCCACGAAAGGGAGAAAATCAACCTGAAGGTAGAATTTTTACCAGACAGAACCTGTTTCAAAAAGGGTTTTCCCGAACTCCCTAATTTGTTTAACCCCCCTGACCTCATCCGCAGAAAGGGGAACGGCAATCACAGGAAACTGCGACCCGTAAAGATCCTTGAGGATTTTCCAGTACCTTTTCTGCATAGCCTGGCGCCGCCGGTGGAAATCGCAGTCTGCGGCTTTGATGACATAGTTGACGACCATGGCGTTAACGTGCAGATGGTTTTCATCAAACTCCTTCAGGATGCGCTGTGTTTGCCTGACCCCCAGTGCCTCCGGGATGGTAACGAGAAGGTTTGCCACGTTTATAGGGTCTCGAATGAAATCGATGACGGTCTTGGAAAGATCGCGCCATCCGGAGATAATCTGGAGCAGGGTCCGTTTGCCACTCTGGAGCTTCACCGATGCCTTGAGCTTATCGAAGGTGCTGTACAGGTTCATGTAGAACTTAGTGGCAGCCTCCAGGTGGTCGAGAAAAACACCGGGGAGATGGAGAAGCCGAAGGGTATGTCCCGCGGGCGCTGTGTCCCAGATAACGCGCGCGTAGGCGCCAGACTGAACGAGTTCCATGATAAAGTTGAGGAGGTATTCTTCTTCAATGCCCGGCGCCGATCCGATATATTCGACAAAATCGTAATCCACCTTGGCAAAGGAAGAAACAACCTCGTAAATCTCGGGGCCAAAACGTTCCTTCCAGCGTTTCAGGACCTCTTGTGAACTGATTTCCATGCCAGAGAGTCCCGGGACATCCGGAATGGCTGTTGGGGTGTCTTTTAGGGAGGTCTCAAAGATGTCCGACAGGGAGGGGGAAGGATCGCTTGAAACAATCAGGATTTGTTTGCCGTGGTTTGCATACCGCAGTGCGATGGCAGCCGCCGTTGTGGTTTTGCCCACGCCGCCCTTGCCGCCGATCATGATAAGTTTCTGGTCCTCAATTGGGAGGGTTTCCCGTACTGTCATCCTTTTTCACCAGATGACATGCTGTCAGTTTTCAAGCGGTTAATCAGGGCCAATGCCCGGGCGGCGGCACCACTGGCCTGGGCAACGCTTTCCGGGATATCCTTGGGGCCCTGAATTCCACCCGCCATGAAGATACCAGGAACGGTTGTTTCAATCGCCCCCCGTGTGGGATGGCGGTCTTTCAGGAACCCCAGGGAATCTCTTTCGATATTCAGGATTTCTGCGAGTCGGTTGATTTGACTGTCAGGCTCCACCCCTGCGGCGAGAATTACAAAATCGAATTCTTTGGCTGACTTGGGCGTGCCTTCCACCATCTCTTCAAACCACAGGGTCAGATTGCGGGTTTCAGGGTCTTCCTCTATCTTTGAAGGGAGCCCCTTGACGAAGGCAATCCCCCGTTCCTGTGCCCGAAGATAGAGTTCTTCGAAACCCTTTCCAGCGGCGCGGATGTCATTGAAGAAGATAGTAACCTCGGCGTCTGGAACGTTTTCCTTGATCAGCATGGCTTCCTTGATGCTTGCCATGCAGCAGTAGCCGGAGCAGTAGCGGTTGAACCGAATGTCCCGAGAACCCACGCACTGGACGAAGGCAACCTTTTTAATGGGTTTTCGGTCGGGACGAATCAGCTCGCCCCCCGTGGGGCCGGAGGCGCAGACAATGCGCTCAAAATCAATGTTCGTGAAGACGTTTTCATATCGACCGTATCCTAAGGCGGGACGTTTTGAGGCATCAAAGGGGTCAAGGCCGGGTGCGACGATAATGGCCCCTACTTTAATCCTTTTTTCTCCTCCCTGGTCCTCCAGATTGATGGCATCCTTTTCACATGCCTGAACGCACAACTGGCATTTGATGCAGTGTTCCATGTCGATGGTGGAGCGAAGGGGGATGGACTGGGCGAAAAGGATGTGGATACATTTTCTCGGCTTGAGGTTCAGGTCCCATTCATTTGGGAGGATCACGGGGCAGACCTCGGCACATGCCCCGCACCCTGTACACCGGTCCATATCCACGTATCGGGGGTGTAGGGTAAGGGTAACATCAAAATGTCCGGCGGAGCCCTTGATGGATTTGACTTCTGTGAAGGTGAGGAGTTCGATATTTGTATTTCTTCC
>JALTEW010000188.1 GCA_027073795.1 bacterium
GAACTGTAATTGAGCTCCATACCCCCTAACTTGCCCATCCCTAAAATAACAAAAGGGGGATTCAGGTTATTTGGAAGAGAATATTTGTTCAATTGCGTTTTCAAGGCGATCCTGTAGGCGGATTTCAGACATACCTCGGCTACCTGAGACAACTGGGCTGTGACTTCCACAATGTCCATGTCACTGTAGATGTCATTAATGCCAATCCTTATGAGTTCTGTATGCTTGTATCTCCTGAGGCAATCCATCTTTGATTCTAGATCGATTGGAACATCCTTCAACATGGCAAGCAGTTCATCTTTCATCTGTTTCTTTGTTTTAGAGATTTCGGACTTGGAAGGATGAATAAGCTCATCCAGAAGCTCTGGGTGGCTGACAAGGTTTGCGGAGAGAAAACGGCTGCTTCCAAAGACCTTTGTCAAGAGCTTCAGGACGGGAGGATTTTCGAGTAGCAGGGCGTAAAAGGTGCCTCGTGCCCCCACTTTTTCTACAAAAGAAAGAAGATAGCCGAGGGCCATGTCAGGGTCCGGGGAAGTAACCACGGCCTGAATAAGTGAAGGCAACAGGCGATTCAAGAGATTCAGGGTTTTGGGGACATAGTGCGCCGCAGGGGGACCTTCCCTGAGGCGTCTGATGATATTTAAGGCTTTTCCAGGGGATTGGAACCCATTTTCGGCAAGCCATTCCCTGACAATTTCAGGAGGAATATTTTCCGTAAAGATAGCCTGAATGTCACGGGAGACACCCGAGGTGGTACTCTTGGATGGGATATGGAAGAGGTCCTCATAGATGCTGTGGACCTTTTCCCTGTATTCTTCAAGTGATGACTTCAATCTGCTTAGGGGATTCATTCCCTCTCCGGTAAATCCGAGGGAGCACGCGATGCGGTATTGCTCTTCCTCTTGTGCGGGAAGACATTGGGTCTGACGCTGGTGAACAAGCTGGATCCGGTGTTCGAGCCTTCGTAGGAAAAGATAGGCCTTTGTCAGGGTTTCAACCTCATCTGGAGAGATGAGATGGGCATTCCCGAGACGCCTCAGAGTATCAAGGGTATTTCGGCATTGAAGCTGTGGCATTTTCCCTCCGTGTATGAGCTGCATAGCCTGGGCAAAAAACTCTATTTCGCGAATCCCTCCTCGACCCAGTTTGATATCATCCTGTCCTTTGCGGCGCAACCAACTTTCCTGGTCCATTTTCTGTTTCATCTCGCGGATTTCTTCAATGGCTGTGAAGTCGAGATATTTCCGGTAGACAAAGGAGTGAAGGATGGAAAGGAGCGACTGGGAAAGGGGGGGGTGTCCTGCGCCGTGCCGTGCCTTTATCCATACGGCCCTTTCCCATAGTTTACCCCACGACTCGTAATAGATCTCCATGCTTCTGAGTGAGCTGGCGATATCGCCGTACTGGCCGTCAGGGCGAAGCCCAAGATCCACACGAAACCCGAAACCATGGGGAGTCTTTTCGGAAATTAGGCGTGTAAGCAGTTCCGAAAGCCGCCGGTAAAATTCCGCGTTGGGAAGGGGGGAGCCGGATACACCGCCACGTGTTTCTCCTTTTTCACTGTCGAAGACATAAACGATATCAATATCCGAGCTGAAATTAAGTTCTTCTCCCCCTAATTTCCCCAGGTCGATGACTGAAAAATAGGAGCGCACGCGTCTGCCTTGACGGCGCAAACCGGGAAGGCCATACGATGCGGAGAGAACCTGCCAGGCATATCTCAGACAGGCACCAACAACTACATCGGCAAGGTTGGACATTTCCTTCATGGTATCTCTGACAGATCCTAATCTCCCAAGCTCTCTGAGGGCGATTCGAAGGGTATGATACAAGCGGAAAGTGCGAATATAAACTGAAAATTCATCTTGTGCTTTTCGTAAAGCAAGGGCTCTCCCAAGGCTAATAGCAAGAGATCGCTTGGTGGGAATGAATGCAAGATGTCGGTCGCTCAGTCGGTGTATAAAACTTGGATGGCGTATCAGGGTTTGATGAATAAAGGGGGAAAGGCTTAGGGCATGCAGTAGTGCTCTTGGAAGAATGAAGGAATTAAAAAATTGCCTTTTCGCAGAGGTATCAAGGACTTCCCAAAGCTCGGAAAACCGCTGCCGCGCGATATCCGCGTCAGGGATATTCAGCGGTGTCTGATGCACGATCTTCTGGTAGATTCTGTCAAACGGCCGTGTCTCAATCAAAAGGCTCACCTATAAAGTCCGGTGACAAAGGGGAGTGAAAGAAGGAAAGGGTAATAGGCAATGGGCAATTTTTTCCATTGTCATCTAATCCCGACACTTTGCGAATGCATCGTGTATGGGAACGCACAAAAAGATTACTCAAAGTGTTGCAATCATTCTTTTAACGAGTTCCTCGATAAGATAAGTCAGGCTTTCCAGGTCGAGCCGGTAGATGCCGGTATCGAATAGAAACGTGGCAACAGACGGGAGGTTGTCTTCTTCGACTCTATCCCAAAAAAGAAGCCGAACCGTGAGTTTGGGGATTATAAGGAAGGAAAGTTTGACATCGGCCGGACTGATGTCTGGGCCTTGTAGGGTTTTGCCTCCTAAGGATTCTGCAGCAGAGACAAGTCTGTCTGTGCGTGATGAGAACTGTCCCGCAAGG
>JALTEW010000189.1 GCA_027073795.1 bacterium
TTAAGCTTCTCCTCAATCTCGTTACCTATTTCCTCATTGAATCCAATTCGGTGTAAACGAATGTTCCCTTCTTTGTCCAGCAAAAACATAGTAGGAATACTCCGAACGCCATACGCCCTGGCCACATCCATCGTGCCTAACAATATGGGATAGGTCACACTGTACTTCTCGACAAACGCCCTTAACCCATCGATATCTTTACGGTCAAAGCTGATCCCCAGCGCCACAAATCCTTTACTCTTGTATTTTTCGTAAAGGATTGCAAGGTGGGGTACTGCTCTTCGACATGGAGGGCAGTTAATGGACCAGAAATCGAGCAGAACAATCTTCCCCCGATAATCCCTCAGCGCCCTTGAACCATCATCCAGAACATCCAGCTTGAAGTCCGGCGCAGAAACCGCTTCTTTTTTGGAAGGCTTTTTAGATCCGCTAAAGGCAACACCTACATGCCATAGAAAAAAGAGCGCCAGAATACACGTAAAAATTACAAGCCTCTTTCGAGAGTAGATGCTCCCCTTGCTTATCATGAGACAACCTTATCGATCATGGATTTGAGATGGGCCTTGGGAACCACACCTACAACCTGATCTGCCACCTGTCCCCCCTTAAACAGAATCACGGTAGGAATACCCCGAATTCCGTACTGCCCCGGGGTTGCAGGGCTTTCATCCACGTTCATCTTTGCTACCTTAAGTTTCCCTTTGTATTCCCCTGCGAGTTCCTCAATGACTGGACCTATAATAAGACATGGTGCACACCAGGGAGCCCAAAAATCCACCAGTGTTGGAACATCCGACTCAAGAACCTCCGATTGAAAATTACTATCATTCACATGTAACAAGTCATCTGACATCTTTACCCTCCCTTTACCTTCAATCTATCTTATATCCTTTACATTCTTTTCTCCTAAGTGAAGCCTATTTACCGAATACCTTCGCACATGTCAAGACTTTAATTAAAACCGTTCTATCTGTCTCTCTGAACAATATAGTCCGCGAGTCGCTCAAGCGCCTCTCTCTCGGGGGAGTTCGGGAACAGGCTCAGGCACCTTTTAGCCTTGTTCACGTGTTCTCTCGCAAGATGCAGGGTCATTTCAACACCCCCATAACCATCGATAAAACCCAGAACCGCCCTAAAATCTTCCTGCGTAATCTTTTCAGACAAAACAATATCCTGAATTCGCTTTTTCTCCTCTTCCGTTGCTTGTTGCAGGGCAAGGATTAAAGGAAGCGTTACCTTCCCCTCCCTCAGGTCTGTTCCAATTGTCTTCCCAAGAGACTCATTGGTAGCGGTATAATCGAGACAGTCATCCACTAATTGAAAGGCAATCCCAACGTAGAGTCCGTAATCTTTCAAGGCCTGCTCACGTTCTTCCGTGGCGTTCCCCAACGCCGCACCAATCCTGCTAGCGGCCGAGATGAGTACCGCCGTTTTGCTCGTAATAAGATCCATGTATTCATGCCTTGTTATGCCGAAGTCTGCCGTCTTCACAAGTTCCAGAATCTCCCCTTCAGCCAGTTGCGTGGTCGCCTCCGCTAAGATACTCAAAACTCTGAGATCCCCATCATCCACCATGAGGTAGAAAGACTTGGAAAAAAGGAAATCCCCTACCAGGACGCTCGCTTCACTTCCCCAGAGGGTATTGGCCGCCGGGTTCCCCCTCCGAATGTCCGCATTATCGACGACATCATCATGAAGAAGCGTGGCGGTATGGATAAATTCCACAATACTTGCCATACGAATGGCACGTTGCCCCTGATATCCATTTAAACGGGAACTTAACAAAAGAATGGCTGGGCGAATACGCTTTCCACCGCTGGTCAGAATGTGCTTTCCAACTTTGGCAATGAGCGGCACCCTGGATGAAAGGTATCCCCGAAAGCTCGACTCAACCGCTTTTAAGTCTTCATCTACAATCGACAAATCCATGGATCAATATATATCGGATTTAAAAATCATTGTCAAAAGAGAATCGGGTCGGAAACTGTGGAGAGCAGTTTAACGGTTCTTTCCCAAAAAGAGTGGGTAAGGGTTTTATGGTAGGGTCGTCTGGTGTAGAAAAAAGGAGAAGATTAGAAAACATCAGAGGAGGAAAAGACATGATGGACAAGGTATTTGAGAAGGCCCTATCCATAGAGGAACCCTGGTAGATGGTCATGATAAAGTGAGCCAAAAATGGTCATTTAGAATTGTGCCACCTTGGTGGAGATCTTGAGGTAAAAAGTGTAAGATCGGCCGGGGGATAGCCAAAATAGCCTCATACCTCCATGTCAGCAACTTAATTGACAGTTATTGTAATGAGATATAGTTTGGATGAATAAATATAAGGAGGATAAAATGCTGAATGAGATTATTATAACAAAAGCTATTCTGGACACTTATGTTGCTAAACTCAAAGAGGCGCTCGAACTCGATGTGGCGATAGTAGGTGGCGGGCCTTCAGGCCTTGTTGCCGGGTACTACCTGGCCAAAGCCGGCAAAAGGGTTGCCCTTTTTGATAAAAAGCTTTCAATAGGAGGTGGCATATGGGGTGGAGGCATGATGTTTAATGAGATTGTAGTTCAAGATGCTGCGCTGCCTGTTATCAAGGAATTTGGTATTGGGGTAAAGAAATATGAGGAAGGTTACTATACATTTGGGGCTATTGAGACGGTTGCAGCGCTTATATACAGGGCAATAGAGCATGGTCTGAAGATTTTCAACCTTATAACAGTGGAAGATATAGTTTTCAAGGACGGACGTGTCTCCGGTCTTGTTGTCAACTGGTCTCCAACTGAAATAACAGGGCTTCCTGTTGACCCATTAACCTTGCATTCTCACTTTACCATCGATGCAACAGGGCACCCTGCCAATGTTGTATCTGTCTTGGTACGAAAGATGGGTGTGAAACTGAACACCGAGACAGGGGGTATAATAGGAGAGAAATCTATGGATGCAGAATTGGGAGAAATGCACACGGTTAATAATACAAAGGAGGTATTTCCAGGTCTATATGTGTCTGGCATGGCAGCAAATACCGTATATGGAGGATACCGTATGGGTCCCATATTTGGCGGCATGTTACTTTCGGGTAAAAAAGCCGCTGAAGAGATAAACGAGAGGCTTTAATGAATGCGGGAAACACATACAGGGCGATTGATGCCAATATCAACCGCATAAGTTAAAAACAGAAAACATGGCTGATGAAGCACTTTCCCTTAGCCCTTTGCTTTCAACACTATGCATCGTGCCCCTTGAAGTTGTTGGCGATTTGGGATAGAGAGGGGCTATGAGAATCGGAATTATCGGATTGCCGCTGAGCGGTAAAACCACACTGTTCGAGGCATTAACCGGGGCGTCGCCCGAGGATCACCGCGCGGGCAGGCAGGGGCCCGACATAAAGGTCGTCAAGGTGGTGGATGAACGGGTAACACGTCTTGCCGAGATGTACCATCCTAAAAAGGTGACCTATGCGGAAATGGAATACCTCGATTTTGCCGGTATTGTGAGAGACGGCAAGACGCGCAAGATGGATGGGGCCTTTCTGAAGTCTGTGGGAAAGATTGATGCCTTTGTTCATGTGGTCAGGGTTTTTACGGACCGTGTCTTCCCTCATCCGCTTGGGGGAAGGCAAGGAAGGCAAGGGGTCAGAAGGCAAGACCTTGTTGAGGCGGCTGGTTTTTGAAAACACCAGAGAAGGATTTGAAAAGCTGCTTTTATTTACAGAGTCGATAAAAGTGAAACATGGTTTAGAAAGAGAGGTATTTGGGCTTGAGCCGGCCGCCAATTATAACAAGTCACTGGGAGAGTACCTGGTTAAAAAGTGGTTGCGTGTTGTTTTTGTTTCAGGCAAAGCCATCACGCATAATCGGGAGATGTTGGATAATCGTTGGGACAAGAATGATGTAAAGGACCTGGCCAATATCGCGGATCTCATTAGGTCAGGGGAAATTCATGTATTAAGATCATCCGGAGTTGCCGTTGAGGGATTTAAGCCTGGGGAAGATAGCCGAAGGAGAGATGGAGAGTGAGCATCCGGGGTATTTGGGATTCCAGGACACCTCTTATGTGGGAACCTTAAGGGGTGTGGGCCGGGTTTGTCAACAGACCTTCATAGACGCATTGCCTCTTGCAAAGGAGAAAATGGCAGGATATGATCTTGCGGTCAATGGGTAGAAAAATAGTGGCCCTGTCAGATGAAGCCTCGTCTATTACAAAAAAAGAACCAAATTAATTTCCCACTTCTCAGGTGTAAAGAGGGTCATTCATTAATAAGCGTTGGATATCACTAACTTTTTCAGTGCGTTGTCATCGATTTTAACTTTATACTTCTCCATAAGGCTACGGACATATGCATGAAGAGCTTCTGATTGTTTACGTTCCCTTAAAAACCGGAAAATGCTTCCTCTGGTCAATTTTCTCTCATTTTTCCTGCCGTGGTGGGCATTAAGCATCTCACTAATTTCTTCTTCTTTAACCTTTATTTTTGGCACAACTTTTTTTTCTACAATTAGACCAATAAGCAAAAATCTTTTAACCGATTCCAGTATCCGGTTACATTTGACCTTGTTTATCTCTTCTTTACGACATCTTAAAAGGATATTTTCTTTCGCATCATGCCACTCCCGAAGAAACTCCTCACTTTTATCCAATTTTAACTCTTTGGCGCGTTTAAACATTAAAAAATCCGCGAGATAATTATTGAGAATCTCCCTCTTTTCCTGAATCTCACTGGGGAAACCATGCGACTTGGAATACGTTTGCCAATAAGGTCTGATGTCGCTTGGAGTTACCACGAAACCGTTTCCCTGAGCAAGAATAAGGGCTAAAATCACAAATGTCACCATTTTTCTCACCTCCATGAATAGCTCGCGACTTTTTACTTCGGTAGAAATCGTGTTAGGGGGTGCAGACTAATCTGCACCCCCAATCTTTTCTTTCACTTCCTTTCCAGCATTTTCAATTTCTCTTCATATTTTTTCACCCAGGACACATACTCTTCCGCCTTTTTGTCCCCAAGCCGCGGCGCTACTGATTTTTCAACCCATTCTGCAAACTCCTGGGAAACCTTCATAAAACCATCCCACCATATCTCTCCAGGAGCCGTATGGTACATCATGATCATTGTAGGACGTACACCCATGGCCCCGATGTTACGGATTGTAACGTGATCAATCGGATTGTAAACACCGGCCTTTTTTAATTCATCACCAATCTCAAAGGCCATCTTCCTGATATGGTCGAGCATATAGATTACACTGTCGGCCGTAAGAAAGAAATTCCCTGTCCACTGTTTGGAATGACATTGGTTACAAACCGCCATAGCACGTTTCCTGTTCTCTAAACCATCACTCGGATAAGTGATATCAATTTCTTTCGCACCCTTCGCGCCTTTCTTTACAAATCTTACACCATAATTAGGGTCAATCTTGATCCATACCTTCTTTACTGCAGGATGATACATCCCTTTCTTACGTATAAATGTAGTTTTCCAGGCGCCGAACTTCCATTGGCAAATGCTTGCAACATCATGGCTTGATGGATATATCTCCTTGTCTCCTTTGTAAACGGCTCCCATATGACAAATGGCGCAGGTCGGCGTAAAGTAATCTTCTCCAGGTTTCGCTTCTGCCTTACTGTAATTGGATTTAGCCAGCGTTGAATAGTAGATTGCACCGTGCATCGATCTTAGATAGGCTTCCAGATTTGGATGATCATCAGATTCATGGCAACGTCCACAGGTATGTGGACTCCTGGCGACCGCCAAATCAAAGGAATGGGCAGGATGGCAGGCTGCGCAATTCCCGAAAGACCCATCCGGATTCACACGACCGGCACCACCTGTTGGATATGTCTCGGCGTAAAATTTCACATATGTCTTGGTCTTTTTAAGAATCTTTACCGTGGAACCATGACACCAGAGACATCCCCAGTCAGCAAATATCTGAATAACATCCTGAACAGATTTTCTGGCCTCGTTACAACCAACAGGCCATACACCCCACTTCTGCGCCGGATCGTTTTTGAGATCCTCCCAGTACTTGTCAACGATCTCTCTACCTTTAAAAATTATCGGTTTTTTCCCATACGTCACTACCTGCCCAACTTGTTTCACTAAACCCTTATGGAAATCCCATGGAATCCATCCCAGAACGGAAGCCGCAATGTTCCAATAGGACCCTCCACCAATTGCACTGGCTCCTTGCGCAATAAGCCCCGATTTTGCATGAATAGAACTCTGATATTCCTCAACAACTCCCGGATGACATCGTGAACACTGCTTGGGAGTTACCAAAGTGGAAATTGTAAACCCCATATGTTGGTATGCTGCGGGGTTATTCTTTGTGGTTCCATGGCACTCAAAGCAGCCCACACCGTTTTGAAAATGTTTTGATTTCATCCACTCTTTCACGACGAATCGCGTGTTATTTTTGTGACACGCCACACATTTCGCCGATTCCTTGGTAGTTGTACCTGTACATCCAAGTGATGGCAGCCATAGGACTACACCCACTATGGCAATAATGCCTATCAAAAGTACCCATTTTCTCATGGCCCTACTCCTTTCAAAAAATAAAATGGTTATCCTGAAAAGAATTCTTTAACGGGAGGACTTTTGTTATGTTCTCTACAAGCGTAATTTAAGCATCGTTTTTGTTTTTTATAACTTTCCACTTTGCAATACGCTCATTTTTCATATTTCGATATCTCTATAAATAATTTTAGTATACTTTTAACAGTTGTCAAGAAAAACATTCTGTTTGTGATGAGACTGCAATAGAAAAAGCTTCAAATTCAAGTTAAAAAAAGAGAAGGAAATGAGGATCGGGCTTGACGATTTGACATATTCGCTTTCTCCCCGACCTTCTCCAGCATTTCTCTCAAACTTGCATCTCTCCTTAATCGCTCTCCCAACCACCTTGCTCCCTGACTTAATCCCGAAATGTCTTTTTTCAGATATCTGGAAAGACTCATTGGCCCAAGATCCGTCATAGACGCAAAAGACAAAAGGCTTTACGGAAAGAAACTACCCAATGAGACAGGGAGGATATTAATGGCCTTAGAACCTTTCAGAGAATACATCAGGGGCATTGCCGTAGAATCGACCTACAACTGGTACTGGTTGGTAGATGGGCTTCAGGAACAGGGTTATTCCGTCCATCTGGCCAATCCCTCCGCCATCAAACAGTATGAAGGGCTCAAGCATACCGACGACAAGTGGGACGCCTTTTGGCTTGCCCACATGCTGCGTTTAAACATTTTACCCGAAGGCTACATCTATCCCAGAGAGATTCGCCCCATCAGGGATTTACTGCGCAGGAGGCTTTTGTTTATCAGGCAGCGGACAACCCAGATCTTGAGTCTTCAGAGCATGGTTACACGGAATCTTGGTATTCGGATGAGCTGTCGAGATATCAAGACCTTCAAGGAAAAGGAGGCGGAAAATCTCTTTGAATCCCCCTATTTGGTATTAACCGCAAAGAGCAATATAGCGACGATCCACTTCTTGAGTAAAAGGATCAAAGAGATGGAGCGAGAGATCAAGGGGATCATCAAGCCAACAGAGGCATTCAGGCATCTTAAGACCATCCCCGGGATAGGGGATATCCTGGCTCTTACAATTCTATTAGAGGCAGGAGATGTCAGTCGTTTTGGGAAGGTGGGGAATTATTCTTCCTATTGTCGATGTGTCAAGAGTCAGCGGTTATCCAATGGGAGGAAGAAGGGGAAAAACAACGCCAAAAACGGCAACAAGTATTTATCCTGGGCGTATATAGAGGCGGCCAATTTTGCAATACAGCATAGTTTACCGGCCCGGAGGTTCTATCAGAAGAAGGCGGCTAAGGCCGGCAGGGTTGTGGCCCTCAAGGCATTGAGCAATAAGCTGGCCAGGGCCTCTTATTACATCATGAGGGACGGTGTTATCTATGACGGAAACAGGCTTTTTGGGGAAGGGAAAGAAAAAGGGAAAAAGGAATAAGAAAACGTCAAAGAGTTTGGGTGCGGCAGACAACCATGAGAGGGGTTGGTATTAAGCCATCAGATTTGATTGGGAGCTGTCGCACCCAATACTAAGACAAGGCATGGAGCAGTTTGATGGTCCTGATTTGCCTGTATCGTGAGTCACTGAAGGGTTGGTTAAAAACCATGAGATTTGTCAATCAATCTATTGAACACGGTACGGAACCGACGATTTTCTGGGTCTGTGATAACAGACAGGGGCCGGGACAGAAAAAGGTTGGGTTGCTTCGCTGCGAGAGAGATGGAATCTCTCCGCTTCGCAACCTGTCTGTGATATCTTGTCCCCGTGAGTAATAATCACACTGTGGCCTTAAACCCGATGGGTGACTGGTGCTAATCAGTTAATGCTGATTGGCTAACCGATAAAAAGAAGTAGCGGGTGCAAACAGAACTTAGACAGTCCATGTCAGGGAATGAAGTTGTGTTAAAAGAAAAGAAAAAATGAGAGGTGAGGTGTTTTTTTCCTTGATTTATCCCGTGAAATGCTTAGCCTATTTCACTGGAACACGCCCTTTAATGGGTGACCCCTCATTTTTCCCATCGGCTACGCCGTGATTGACTGAAGTTGCGCGGGTACCTTATTCAAAATAACCTCTTTGAGGTCAATTTTCCGGCTCGCGTTATCGATATCAATCCCTGTTATATGGCCATTCTCGTCATAATCGATAA
>JALTEW010000190.1 GCA_027073795.1 bacterium
CCCCCGTTAAACAGAAAAGAAACAGGTTTAACAGGGTAAAAATTTCACCCCGGTTAAATAAAAAACAAATTAAACAGGGCAAGCAAGGGAAATCTTCTACCCCGGTGAAATCCGCCTTCTGCTGACCACTTCGTGGTATTTCACGGGGTAAAGCTCCTTCCTAATTATATGATTCGATTTACAATTACACGCAATCGCTAAATATAATTAATTATTTGTGCGACTTGACAATTGAGAAACTTTGTGGTATAAAAAACAAAATAAAGTTTCAAGTATCCTAACCACTCGAGGCATGTGTGAAAAGTGCATGGAGCAAAACTTTGAAATTAGCCTCAAAGAATCCACGGTATCCAGCGAAAATAAGCAATAAAGGCTCTTGTCTTCGCGAGAAAAACTGATGGCGCGTCTTGAAGAACTAAAACGGGGCGCTGTGGTTAAGGGTATTTTGCCGGATGGCTTCGTAACGGTTGTAGATGTTCAATGGATTGGAACCGTTGCTATTGAGCTCACTTATAAAGACAGCCGTGGGAAACTTGGCAATGAATTGATCTATCGGGATCGGGAGGGGGATCTCGAAATTTTAGAGGCAGGAAAACCATGGAGTTTCGATGGGGATCCCGATCTTTTCCGCCTTGTTTCAGAGGCTCAGCGAATCCGGCTGGCCTATCTTTTCGATCCACTCCTTGCCGTGCACACCTCCTTGATAGAACCCCTGCCCCATCAGATCACGGCGGTATATGAAGCTATGTTACCAAGACAACCGCTTCGTTTTCTCCTTGCCGATGACCCCGGGGCGGGGAAAACCATCATGACAGGACTTTTCATTAAAGAGCTTGTGGCGAGAGGGGACTTACAGCGCTGCCTTGTTGTCTGTCCGGGAAATCTTGTCGAACAATGGCAGGACGAGTTGTACCGTCGCTTTCACCTGCCTTTCGAGATCATGACTAACGACAAGTATGAAGCGGCCCGGACCGGGAATTGGTTTGGCGAAAACCCACTCGCGATTTGCCGGCTTGACAAACTCAGCAGGAATGAGGATGTCCAATTAAAACTGAAAACCACGGATTGGGATCTCATCGTTGTTGATGAAGCCCACAAAATGAGCGCTACTTTCTGGGCTGGTGAAATCAGGAGAACAAAGCGTTATCAACTTGGGCGCCTGCTATCCACGCTTACGCGCCATTTCCTTTTGTTGACGGCGACGCCTCACAACGGCAAGGAAGAGGATTTCCAGCTTTTCATGGCCCTTTTGGACGGTGACCGTTTTGAAGGAAAATTCCGTGATGGTGTTCATTCCGTGGATGTATCCGACCTTATCCGCCGCATGGTCAAGGAAGACCTTGTCAAGTTTGACGGCAGGCCGCTTTTTCCTGAACGCCGGGCGTATACCGTTGAATACACCCTTTCAGACGGAGAGGCGGAACTATACGCGAAAGTCACCAACTACGTGCGCGAGGAATTCAATCGCGCGGACAAATTGGAGCACGATGGGCGTAAAGGCACGATCGGGTTTGCCCTGACGATCCTTCAAAGACGCCTCGCCTCCTCACCAGAAGCCATTTACCAATCCCTCAAACGCCGAAGAGAACGCCTTGAAAAACGCCTCCGGGAAGAAGAACTCCTCAAGCGGGGGGCAGAGATAAGCATTGGCTGGCGTGAGGAAGTTCCACAACTTACATTGTATGATTTGGAAGATCTGGAAGATGCCCCCGATGAAGAGGTTGAGCAGGTAGAAGAACGTGTTGTCGATCTGGCTTCAGCGGCACGAACCATCTCGGAACTTGAAGCAGAAATATCAACCTTGGAAAGACTGGAAGCACTTGCTTTACAGGTTCGACGCTCTGACACGGACAGGAAATGGGATGAACTGTCTCACCTGCTGCAAAACCAATCTGAGATGTTTGACACCCACGGCCATCGCCGGAAGCTGATTATCTTCACCGAACATCGGGACACCTTGAATTACCTCAAAGAGAGAATTACCTCGCTCCTTGGGCGTCCAGAGGCCGTGGTTACGATTCATGGCGGCATGGGCCGGGAAGACCGTAAAAAAGCGGAACAGCTCTTTACCCAGGATAAAGACACGGAAATTCTCGTGGCCACCGACGCGGCAGGCGAAGGTATCAACCTCCAAAGGGCCCACCTGATGGTCAATTACGACCTGCCCTGGAACCCCAACCGGCTTGAGCAGCGTTTTGGCCGTATTCACCGGATCGGCCAAACGGAGGTCTGCCACCTGTGGAACCTCGTTGCATCTGAAACCCGCGAGGGGGACGTCTATCTCCGCTTGCTGAAAAAATTAGACGAAGAACGCAAGGCCCTGGGAGGCAAAGTCTTCGACGTCCTTGGAAAACTTACCTTTAACAACAAACCGTTAAGGCAACTCCTCATCGAGGCCATCCGCTATGGGGAACGCCCTGAAGTCAGGGCCCGTCTGAATGAAGTTGTGGAAAAAGCCCTGGACAGAAACAGGCTTCGTGAACTTATCGAAGAACACGCCCTCACCCATGACGTTATGGATGCCACGCGGGTGCGGCAAATCCGGGAAGATATGGAGCGGGCGGAGGCGAGGAAACTTCAACCCCATTTCATCGCTTCATTCTTTATTGAAGCC
>JALTEW010000191.1 GCA_027073795.1 bacterium
TGCCTCACTAATACTTGCTGCGGCTTTCAGTTCGTTCAGTAGCTGCCCCAAGTCCAGGCCGTATTTGCCTGCCACATCCTTCAGGGGGTCAAAGAGGGCCTGACAGCAGAGGCACGCCTTTGCCTTTTCATCATATTGCTTGAACACGGACTCTGTCCCGCGATACCTGGATATAACATCCAGGATGGTCATATCAGCGTTAACGTAAGGTTCTCCATTTAGCTTATTTTGATTCATTTGCCTTCTTCCTGTTTTTTAGTACCTCCTCCATGGCCTGTGTGGCGGGAGTGAATTTTGACGGCTTCGTAAAAAGTCCAATTTCTGTGTCGCACTGCATCCCCTGCCCTGTTAAATCTCGCAAAGCGAGGCGGCAAAGCCGATTTAACCCCAGTTAAATGTAAAAATCCAGATTTAACAGGGCAAGCAGGGTGAATCATTGCAGCGTACTTTAAGTACGCCTCATTCCTCAGGAATTGCGCTCCTTGAACTTGAAGCTTTTTACTTTGCCTTCTAATTCTGACTTTTTGCGAAACAATCAATTTTGTTTATTCCCCTCGATCAGTTGCTACAAGGGCTGCGCCAAGCGCTCCAATGATATCCGGCGCGTCCGCAACTTTCAATTTGGTTTTAAGCTTTCTCTCCAGTAAGGTAACCATCGTTGGATTCCGTGCCACCCCACCGGAAAATACCACGTCAGCGACAACCCCCACGCGGTTTGCCATAGAGGCAATCCGCCCCGCGATTGCCTCATGCAAACCAAGGACAATCGCTTCTTTTTTTACACGCTTGGAGACCAGCGAGATAACCTCCGACTCGGCAAAAACCGTACACATGCTGTTAATACGCGCCGGCTTGGTTTCGTTAATCCCCACCAGGGCAAAGATATCAATGGGATATCCCAAGGCCTGCGCCATGACCTCGAGAAACTTTCCTGTCCCGGCGGCACATTTGTCGTTCATCTGGAAGTTTACAAATTGCCCCGACTCATCCAGCGCAATAACCTTGCTGTCCTGCCCCCCCATGTCGATAACCGTCCGACAGGAAGGGAAAAGATATCTCGCCCCAATTGCATGGGCCTTGATTTCGGTAACGACCTTGTCTGCCCATTCCTCCTTGAGAACGTGCCTACCGTAACCTGTAGCGACTACAGGGCATTTAGGGTATTTTTTTAGCAGTGAAACCGCTGTGTCATAAGGGTCACTTCCTCCCAAGGCAATCTGAGAATCTTCAATTTCCCCGTTTCTCAAAAAAACCGCTTTTACTGTCCGGCTACCCAGGTCAATTCCTAAAACCATCTTCATCCCCTCATTGGCTGATTTGTTCCATGAATGCCTCGATACGGGTCTTGATCTGCCCGGTATCTTCATCCCCGTAATCGGATTCTATCTTTAGAACAGGAATCCCCGCATCTTTCAGCGCCCGCTCCACCTTCACATACTCAACATTGCAGGCATGGCAGAATTGCAACACGTAATAGATGACCCCGTCCGCATGATACTCCCTCGCCCATTCAATGACCTGGTCAATACGTTCATCATTGGGAGTAAAGCAGGAACAATTGATGGAAAGATACCGATCTACGAGGGCGTCTATAAGCTCATCCATCGTCTCCCCGGATTCATCTACCGGATCAATGAAATACTTTATTCCTGTGCAGGTCTCTTCCCCTACCACGACCCCACCGCTCGTCTCTACGATGTGATGGATCTTCCAGTTGGGTATCACCTGCGGGGTGCCCGATACAAACAAACGGGGAA
Source organism: bacterium (assembly GCA_027073795.1). GTDB lineage: Bacteria > Desulfobacterota > S145-22 > S145-22 > S145-22 > S145-22. The sequence continues at coordinate 1,758 of JALTEW010000191.1, forward strand.
TTTTCCCTTCCACAACCCCTTCCTTTTTCTTGATACGGCCTTCCAGCTCCTCGCAAAGATTATTGACCTTCTCCGTAAATCGATCGACCTGATCATAGAATGCAAGCTGTGAAATTAACAACGCATCCTTCCCGCTGATGGGGGAAGGAATACGTTTTCGCGTTTCATACAATCGATTTAAGGCCTTACGCTTGGCATTTATTCGTCGGATGCCCTCCTTTAACGCCTCGGCTGTTACCTTAATGCCCGAGGCATCCTCCATCTTTTTTATGAAATTAACGATTTCTTGCCGCCAGAGCTGCCTGTCAATTTCCCCCTTTCTCTGGGGCAGTTCCATCACATAGGTTGGTTGTATCTCATTCATAATTTCCCATGTTTTCTTCTTGGCATCGCAGGTGGTCTCCCCCACCAAGAAATCGCAAGATTCAAAAAATGGACTGAGTTTCCCCACCTTGAACCCCACATAGGATCGAATCAGGGGACAGATGTTGCGCGGAAGGACCTTGTCCGCATCCGGAAACGAGTATTGGGACCCTCCGCACAGACCAACCGGAATCCCCCCCGCCGCTAAAATGACCTCGTCAGGCACATAGATACAAAAGTATCCGACAATCTGTGCGCCGGTCGCCTTCTTTTCATCAAGCATCTCCTGAATCGGGGCGCCGTGAATGTCAAAGGTCACCCCATCAAAGTAAGCCATCCCCTTCGGGCGATTGGGCTGACTCAGATACACCTCCGGATACACATCCCCCAGCATCCCCAAAAACTCATCGTTCCTTTCAAGATCGATTCCCAATGATTCCCACATTGGATGTCTGTCTACAGCCATCATACCCTCCTTATATA
>JALTEW010000192.1 GCA_027073795.1 bacterium
ATACTTCTCCAGCTCCTTGTGTGCGGTCAGAAGGATGGTCGAGCCCGGGCACTCATAAATCTCGTGGCTTTTCAGGCCGATTGTTCTGTCTTCCATGCTGTCGACTATCCCAATGCCATGCTTCGCACCGAGGGCGTTCAGCTTTTGCAGGAGCCCTACGCCGCCAATCGGCTTACCATTTTCAAACTTAACAGTAATCTTTTGCGGAGTATCCGGCGCCTTTTCGGGGGCTGAGACCCACCCAAAAACATCTTCTGGCGGCTCTTTTGAGGGGTCCTCCAGCGGGCCGCACTCGCTTGATTTCCCCCATATGTTGCCATCAATCGAATAGGGGCTCGACTTTTTTACTGGCAGCGCTATGCCTTTGCCCTCAGCCCACTTGATCTCCTCGTCACGCCCGAGGTTCCAGTCACGCACGGGTGCGATTACCCTAATTCCAGGCATGAGCGACCATGTGCAGATGTCAAAGCGCACCTGGTCGTTCCCTTTTCCAGTGCAGCCGTGCGCGATTGCATCGGCACCCTCCTTCTTCGCGACCTCCACGAGCTTCTCGACGATGAGTGGCCTGCCGAGCGCGGTGGAGTTGGGATAGGCCCCCTGGTAAAGGCAGTTTGCCTTCACCGCTTGCCAGCATGGGCCTTCCACAAACTCTTTCGTGGCGTCGAAAAAATAGTATTTCGCGCCCAATGCCTCTGCCTTCTCTTTCGCCTCTTTCCAGCCACCGCTTTTGTATTCCTCCTGGCCCAGCCCAACAGTAACTGCAATCACTTCCGCTTCACAGACCTCCTGTATCAGCGGGATCATTACGCTAGTGTCCACCCCCCCGCTGTATGCCAGCACGGCCTTGTCGATTCCATCGTACTCGTTGCCTATCTTCATTTTTATTTTTTCAACCAAGTTCATTTCAATCACCTATCGATTTGATGGCGGGCAATATGCCCCGAAAAAAATGGATTAGATTTTGGATTAAGGAGAAGCTTCAGCGCCTGGCTCTTATGCGAAAACTTTGCGCCATGCTGTCTTATTGCAGCGGAAGCTTTATATATCATTTTCGGCATATATGTAACAAAATAAACAGTTGGTGTATCAAATGGAACAGAGCATTGCCAGGCAGGTGTTTGCGGCTTTGGACGCCGACCCATATGCAAAACAGGCCATAAGGCTGAGGATAGCGAATTACTCGGCCATAGCCAAGAGATTGAACATCAGGGGGGCCTCCTTCCATGCAGTCAAGGCCGCTGTCCGGCGTTATGCCGGGGAGATGGAATACCACACCTACGAGAAAGGCCTGAAGCACATACTGGCAGGCACAAAGATAACCCTAAAGAGCAATGTGGCAGTCCTTTTCTTAGCGCCCGGCTATGATTCGCTGGTAAGGCTGCAAAAGGTGCAAAAGGAACTCGGCAAGGAATTCTCCCTTATCAGCTCCCCAAATGGGATAACCATCATCCTCGACCAAGAAAAGCTGGGCAAGGTGAAGAAGATAGTTAGGAGAAAGATAATCAGCGAGCTAAAGGGCATGTATGCCATCATACTTACTTCGCCGTTTGAGGAGATTGACACCACTCCTGGCTTTGTTGCCTTTGTGACCGAATTGCTCGCGCGCAACGCGATAAACATCCACGAGTATTATTCCTGCTATTCGGACACAGCCTATGTGCTTGGCAAGCAGGATGCCCTGAAGGCATATGGGATGTTGGACAAAGTTCTGGGATAGTTATTTATTCTCCTTCGGCTAATCAGTAGTTGCTAAAGGGGGGGAATGGGATTAATACACCTAAATACATGTGTCTACCTTGACTGCTGGCAAGACCGAAAAGACAAGCTGCGGCCGCTGGGGGAGTTCGCGTTCCAGTTAATCAGGCGGGCAATTCAATGCGAATTTGAGGTAGTGGTTTCGAATTGGGTTGTTGAAGAGCTTGAAGGCCAGTTGCCAACAAAAGAAGTGGCTGAAATGCTTTATCCATTATATGATTCTGGTAAAGCAATCAAGATCAAGAGAGCCAAGGAAGACGGGGGAAAGGCGCGGGCATTATCCGCCAACTGGACAGATGCCTTGCATGTCGTCCTTGCTAAAAAAGCTGGTACCGAATGCATTATCACCAGAAACCTATCAGACTTCGCAGAATTCCAAAACCTACTCCCAGCCTATGCGCCTGAGTACATCTGATGGGTCTTTTTTTATTTGCTCTTCTGCCCAGGCTCTCCGCTCTTCCCTGGTCATTCCCTTTGCAGGCTTTCCTTTCCCACGGCCAAAGTTCTTTTCCAAGAGCCTTAGCGCCTTCCGTTTCCTGTATTCATGGTTTTCTCCCTCAGGGCGTTTCTGAAGTACTCCTGCAGGGAGCCAAAACCGGATTCCTCAGCGATGCGGGAAGAGTCTTCAAACAATGCCTCGCTCATCCGCAGGTGGACCATTTTCCCCATGATACTCATTGGGTATCAGGCAGTTTACAATGGTTTTGCTCAGAGAACTGTCAGCTTCCCGAACCTTCCGGTGCTGAGCTGCTTCTCGCCCTGGTACTCGCCGACCCAGCCGTTCTCAATGACTATCTTGTCGCCCTTCTTAACCTTGCCGACGTCCTGGTTCCATAGGGTTATGT
>JALTEW010000193.1 GCA_027073795.1 bacterium
CCAATGATATTATTCTTGAAGGAAGCGGTGTTTCTCGTCAGGGCGTCAAAGATTTGAACATTTCTGCCGGTCAGTCTGTAAGAGATGTGGAAAAACTTCTTATCATGAAAACCCTTCAAGAGGTGGGTGGAAACCGTACGAAAGCGGCCCGGATGTTGGGGATAAGTATCCGAACTTTAAGGAATAAACTATCTGAGTATAAAGAGGATTCAGACTTTTCCGAAATGACGGGGATTGCGGGCTGAATAAGTTGTTTATTGGAATGAAAATTGCTTAATTATTTAAAGAAGATGGATAAAAAATGCTGAGGAGGTGGAGAATTGCTTAACATTTTCAGCCCTTCCCTGGATTTGCTTTCAAAGGTGATGGATTTCAGGTCTTTGGAACATGACCTGATAGCGGCAAATATTGCCAATGCCGATACGCCGGGGTACAAGGCGCGACACCTCGATTTTCAAAAGACCCTGAATCAAATAATGGGGAATAAATTACCCTTGGAGAGAACGCATCCCAACCATCTTCCCATTGGTGGGAAAGAAGAGGCACTTCCCATTATCAAGGTCAAGCCCGATCCGGGCACGGGGCTGGATGGGAACAATGTCCAACTGGACGAAGAAATGAGTGACCTTGCGGTCAATCAGCTGCTTTATAACACCTATGCCCAAATCCTTGCGAGGCGCCTTGGATGGTTGAAGGACGCCATAGAGGGAGTAAAGTAAGTGGATTTCTTTACAGCCATAAAGATTAGCAGCTCTGGCTTGAATGCCCAGCGCTATCGCCTGAATATCATTTCAAGCAATCTCGCCAACGCCCAAACGACTCGAACACCCCAGGGAGGTCCCTACCGGCGGAAGGATGTCGTTTTCGAGGCGGTACCCGTCGTTTCGCCTTTTCATAACGCTCTGTCTGATGCTGTGCAAACCTCTCTTGAGGGGGTCAAGGTCCAGCAGGTCATCAATGACGCAACACCTTTTAAACTTGTTTACGACCCGGGGCATCCGGACGCGGACAAAGACGGATATGTCAAGATGCCGAATGTGAACACCGTGGAGGAGATGGTAAACTTAATTAATGCGACCCGATCGTATGAAGCGAATATCGCGGCGATAGATGCGGCAAAGAACATGGTCTTGAAAGCGCTGGAAATTGCCAATCGATAGTTTCAGGAGGATAAATTGTGAAAGACTTGACCATCCAGAACACCCTTGAATCCCTTCTAAACGAACCTGCTAAAAAGGCGGAGAAGCCTGTTTCTGGGAAGTCCTTTCAGGACACCTTGAAGGAGTCAATGGAGAAGGTGAACGAGCTTCAGAAGGAGGCCGATGAGGCGGTGAAGAAACTGGCCACCGGTCAGGGGGGAAACATCCATGAAACGATGCTGGCCATTGAAAAAGCGGATATTTCTTTCCGGATGATGATGCAGATACGGAACAAAATTGTTGAAGCCTACGAAGAGATCTGGCGGATGCAGACATAATCGGCAATAGGGGGGAGGGGCTTTCATGTTTGAACAACTAAAAAACTTATGGCTGAATCTTTCCATGGGAAAGAGGGTTGCTTTTATTTTGAGTGTCCTTTTCTGCGTTGCCTTCATCATATTTCTGATTACCTGGGCTGGGCGTGTTCAGTATCGCCCCCTCTATACCAACCTGAACCCGGAGGATGCCTCCGCTGTCGTTACGTATCTGAAGGCACAGAAGCTTCCCTACAGGCTCACGGACTCAGGAACAACCGTGCTTGTCTCGCAGGATAAAGTCTATGAAACCCGGCTCGCGCTGGCTGCCAAGGGGTTGCCACAGGGAGGGGGTGTAGGATTTGAGATATTTGATCGTTCCAAACTTGGTGTCACTGAATTTGTACAGAAGATAAACTACCTCCGTGCCCTGCAGGGGGAGCTGTCAAGGACGATTAATCAATTAACCGAGGTTTCCCATAGCCGCGTACATATTTCCCTGCCTGAAAAGTCCCTGTTTGTTGAGCAGCAAAAACCAGCCAAAGCCTCGGTTGTACTAAAGCTCAGACCCGGCAAACAGCTTAACCAGAATGAGATCCAGGGGATTGCCCATCTTGTCGCGAGTGGCGTGGAAGGATTATCCCCGGACAATGTGACAATTATTGACCAGAATGGAAGAATTTTGTCCTCTAAAACGGAAGCGGCTGCGGCCACGGCCGTCGCTTCCAGTAATCAGGAGATGCAGGAAGCTGTTGAAAAGCGGATGGAAAGGAAGATTCAAACAATTCTCGAGCGGGTTGTAGGACCCGGCAAGGTTGTGGCAAGGGTATCTGCTAAACTTGACTTGACCTCCTCTCAGCAAACGGAAGAGAAGTTTGACCCTAATGCCGTGGTGAGGAGCGAGCAACACACAGAGGAAAAGTCCTCATCCACGAGAACAGCCGCGGGGGTTCCTGGAGTGGCCTCGAATGTTCCCGGTCAAATGATTGCAACCCAAGCCTCCAAGGGCAAGGGCAGCGAGTTCAAGAAAACATCTGACACCATCAACTATGAGATAAGTAAAGTCGTTACCAAAAAGGTCCTTCCGCCAGGAGAGGTTAAGGCCCTCTCAGTTGCCGTGCTGTTGGACGGGACGTACAAGATGAAGAAAGGCAAGGATGGGAAAACCGTGAAAACCTATGTTCCTCGTTCTGACGAGGAGATGAAACAGCTTGAAAACCTTGTCAAAAACGCCATCGGATTTAACGCAGACCGTGGAGACAAGGTCAGTGTTGTGAACATCCCCTTTGAAACGATGAAGGAAGAGGTTGTAAAGGTTTCATTCCTGGACAGAATTCTCAGCAGGAGTGTTCTCGTGCCAGCTGCCAAATATGCAACAATTCTTCTCATATTCTTTCTCTTCTACCTCTTTATTGTCAGCCCGTTCCTCAAGTGGCTTAAGATGCAGCAGCTTGCTCTGCCCAGAGCTGAGGGTCCCTCCATGTTGGGCGGTGAGGTCCCTCTGGGCCTTGTCCTCTCCCCTGAGATTCAAAAAATCAGTGGGTTGGCTCGCGCCAACGTGGACAAGATGGCAGAGGTTATTCGGTCGCTTTTAAGGGAAGAAGCGTCTTAAAAACCGGTTGTGAAGGCATAAAAATGTGTGGCAGGGAAACGGATTTTATATGAAAGGTTCAGAAAAAGCGGCGGTGGTTCTTTCGGTGTTGGGGCCGGATATTTCCAAGCAAATCCTCGAAAGGTTGAGCCCAGAAGAGGTTAAGGTACTGGAAAATGCGAAAAAAACCCTTGGCTCCCTTCCTCCCGAGGAGGTCAACCGTGTGTTTCATGAGGTAGCGGAAAAGATACCCGAAGACCACTTCCCCTCGCAAGGTTTGGATACTTATAGGGGGTCTCAAAAGGCCGGAAACGCCGCAAGTGACAGTGGAAAAAAAAACAGGGAAGAGAAGGGAGAGAGCAGCGATGAAGGTGGAGAAGATTCCCAGGAGCGCTTGAAGCGAATCCTTGCGCGAGCGGATGTCAAAGCCCTCTCAAACTTCATGCGTTCCGAGCACCCCCAGACGATTGCCCTGATTCTGGCACAGATGGACCCTGTCAAGTCCGGTCAGATATTATCAACCCTTCCGGAGCCGTTACAGGATGAGGTTGTGAAGCGGATTGCCTCCCTTGATGAGGTATCGATGAACATCCTGAAACAGGTAGCCGATGTGCTCGAAAACGAAATTCAGGCGACGGGAAAAGCGGGTCAGATTATAGGAGGGGTGAAGCCCATTGCAGAAATTCTCAATCAGGCAGGACGGAGCACCGAGCAAGCCATTCTTTCCCGGTTAGAGGAAAGTGATCCGGAAATGGCGGACTCCATCCGACAGCTCATGTTTGTTTTTGATGACCTGAACAAGATCGATGATCGGGGGATTCAGGCGATTCTGCGTGAGGTGACCTCTCAAGACCTGGCCTTGGCGCTCAAGACAGCAGGGGAAGAGGTAAAGGAAAAAATTTTTAATAATATGTCGGCACGTGCCGTTGAAATGCTGAAAGAAGACATGGAGGCCATGGGGCCAGTTCGACTGTCAGACGTGGAAAAGGCCCAGCAGGAAATCATCAAGGTAGCCATGCGCCTGGAACAGGAAGGGAAGATTGTCATCAACCGGGGTGGAGGCGAAGGAGATATTCTGGTATGACACGTTCCAAGGAAAGTGGCGCCATAAGTCCATTGCACACACCTGATTTTTCGAAAAGTGGGACTTCAGAATTCAGGGCGGGCGATCATCTGGTGGATTCCGTGGACAGGAATTTTTCCCCCCTGTTCTTAGGAACAGGCCAAGACAGCACGTTGTTCTCGCAAAGCCTCAGGGACGGAAAGACAAGCAAGGCGCAGAAAAAGGCTGAAGAAATTATAACTGAAGCCCGCCAAAAGGCGGATGAAATAGCGGAAAGGGCGTATGAAAAGGGGTACGCCGAAGGGGAAAAAGCGGGTTTCGAATATGGTATGAAGAAGGTTGAGGGCATGATTCAAGCCTTTTCAGAGGCCAAGGGGCGTTTAGAAGATATTCACAAGAATATGATCTTGTCTCAGGAAAAAGAAATTATTTCCCTAATCCTCTTTATCGCCAGGAAAGTGATTCATACCGAGACGAGAATAAATCCAGATGTTCTTTCTTCCGTCCTCCGGGCGGCGTTGGAAGAGGTTCCTCATAAGGAAGACTTGCACCTTCGCCTGAATCCAATGGACTATGAATTTCTTAAAGAAAATCTTCAGGGTTTTGTTGAAAACCATGAGGCGTTAAAGGAAGCGGTTATCGAACCAGACGCCCGGGTTGACCTGGGGGGAGTCGTAGTTGACCACAGAATGGGAAGCGTGGATGCAAGGCTCTCCAGGCAGTATGAAAAAATAGAAAAGCTGTTCCGGAAGATCCTTGATGAAAATCAGAAGGAACGAACGCAAGAGTTGTGAGAAACACAAGGGTAAGCTATGAAACTGTCAACTGTTCCCTGGTCCCATTATGAATTCTCTCTCGATTCTCTGAATCCCTTTTCCATCAATGGACGTGTTACCAAGGTGGTTGGACTGGTTGTAGAGGGAAATGGCCCGGGTGTTTCCATCGGCGGGGTTTGCAGGATACTGCCACGGGGGAAAGACCACTTTTTTCGCGCTGAGGTTGTGGGTTTCAAGGAAAACAGGGTCTTATTAATGCCTCTGGGGGAGTTACGCGGAATAGAACCGGGGTGCGAGATACAGGTAGAACAGGAGGCAGCTACAGTAGGTGTGGGTGAGGTCTTTCTGGGCAGGGTTGTGGATCCCTATGGACACCCCATAGATTCGAAAGGCCCTATCTATCCGGAAACATCCTATCCTCTCTATGCAGACCCTATCAACCCTCTACAGCGCCGTCGGATTACACAGCCTCTCGATGTGGGAATCCGTGCCATCAACGGAATCCTGACCGTGGGTAAGGGCCAGCGGATGGGAATTTTTTCAGGGTCGGGGGTCGGGAAAAGTACCTTGATGGGAATGATTGCCCGTTATACAGGCGCTGATGTGAGCGTGATAGGGTTGATTGGAGAGCGCGGGAGGGAGGTGCGAGAATTTATCGAGCGGGACCTGGGCGAGGAAGGGCTAAGGCGTTCGGTGGTGGTTGTGGCGACATCTGATATGCCGCCGTTGGTTCGTATCCGGGCTGCCTATATGGCAACGGTCATTGCTGAATACTTTCGTGACAAGGGTCGAGATGTGGTTTTGATGATGGACTCTATTACCCGCTTCGCCATGGCGCAACGGGAGATTGGCCTGTCGATTGGGGAACCGCCTACGACGCGTGGATATACCCCTTCGGTCTTCGCACTGATGCCAAAACTTCTCGAACGCTCGGGGATGAACCATTCATCTGGGAGCATTACAGCTTTTTACACGGTTCTTGTTGAGGGGGATGACTTCAACGAACCCATTTCGGACGCGGTTCGATCGATCCTGGATGGCCATGTCATGTTGAGCAGGACGCTCGCCGAACGGGGCCATTACCCGGCCATTGACCCACTTCAGAGCGTCAGCCGTGTCATGACGGATGTGGTTGACAAGTCACATCGCTTCCTTGCACAAAAGGCTATTGAAATTCTTGCAACCTACCGAAGGGCGGAGGACCTGATCAACATTGGGGCTTATGTTTCCGGAAGTAATCCAAAAATAGATTATGCCATCAAAATGATTGACCCGATCAACGCCTATTTGAGACAGCCTGTGGAAGAAGGGGCTGACCTGGAGAAAAGCATTTCTCAATTACAACAGATTATGAGTGAGGCTACCTGATGGTTGCATTTCGATTGCAAACTGTTTTGAATGTAAGAAAGATTGAGGAAGAAAAACTTCAAGGGGAACTGGCTAGCCTCGTCAAATCGGTACTGGAAATGGAAAGAAAACTTAATTTTCTTCGGTTCCAGAAATCACAGAGCCAGCATATGTTGCACGCGAAGCAGCGGGAAGGGATGACAGGTATCGAGATTGCCATGTATGATGCCTATTTACGGGAATTGTCAAGGCAGATTTCTTCCCAGAAAGAGATACTTAGGGGATTGATGCTTGCGAGGGATAAAAAACGTGAGCAGTTGATTGAGGCCTCGAAGAGGCGTAAGATGCTGGAGAAATTGAAAGAGAGAAAGCTAATAGCTGCCTTGAATGAAGAGGCGCAACGACATCAGAATTTCATTGATGAGATAGGAATTACACGTCATGCACGAGGCGCGACAGGAGAACGCAAGGAGATTTAGGTGTTGCGAAGGGGGTTGATTCTTCTCGTTTCACTGATGGTGGCGAGTGTGGCTATCCGTGCAGTTAGCGCGCTTCACCTTATCAAGGCTTCAAGGATTCCGAATGCCTTGGTGGTGCCAGCCGTGGCACAGGCGAAGGAAAAAACGCTCAAAAAAACGGAAAATTCTCCCCGAAAGGTCTCCAAGATAGGTGTTTTAGATGTAAAGGCAAAAGAACTCAGATTCCGAGAGGAACAGATAAGTCAGGAAGAGGCAAACCTGCGCGCCCTCAAGAAGAATATTGAGACCAAGATACAACAACTGAAGGCTCTTGAGGCAAAGGTCAACAAGTTACTGAAAGAGCGGGACGAGCGGGAGGAAAAGCGTCTCGTCCAGTTGGCAAGGGTTTTTGAGTCCACCCCTCCAGAGCAGGCAGGCCCCCTTCTGAGTAAACTTGACGTCAAGACGGCTGCCGAGATTCTCTACCGAATGAATGGACGGAAGGCCGGTAAGATCTGGGGATATGTCAATGCAGACCGCGCCGTAAAAATCAGCGAAGAACTGACGAAGCTAAAAGATAATAAATAGCCGATTCTGGAAAACATGCAGCCTATTGAAGTCATGTCTAATTCTGTTATAAGAATTTTACCACCACCCACCTTTGTAGCGGCGTAGGAATCTTCTCCTTCATGGGAAAAGAGGATACCCAAGCAGGAACAATGGGAGGCTGGCCCATTCTTTTCAAGATCCTCACGCCCCCCTTTGGGTCTAAAAGATATCTCAGGAAGGCCATGGCGCCTGCCCTGTTTTTTGCGTTCTTGAGGATGGTTACGCCATAGGTAATGGCCTTCCCTGTCTTTTCTATTTTGGCCCCTGGTTTTTTACCTGAGATCTCCACACTCGCCTTTTCATAGAAGTTGTTGTAATCAGTATGACCCAGATTGATCTTGTCGGGAAGACGGACAAATTTTAGCCCATGCTGTACGGCCACGGAGCGGTATTCCCATGCGTAGTCCATGTCCCCTGTCTGCAACAAGACAACGAGTTCAACCGACTTGGGCCTGATATTTTTCAGGGGGCGATTTCTCAGGAGGGCCTTGTATAGCCCCATTACATGGTAATACCTTTCCGCGAGCTGCATCACCATCAGGGCGCGATATCCGCACGGGTCAGCATTCGGATCGGACTGCCCCCAGACAACCCTTTTGTCTTGTAAGATCTTGTACCAGTTTCCAGCCGATATCTTTTCATGAAGCCGGCTTTTATTCGTGTAACAGATAACCATCTGGTTGCTCGCAAAGCGGATGTTGAAATCAGCGTATCGGGGAATGAGAAACTTATCGATCACCGAATCATCCGCGGAAATCATGATGTCACAAGGACGCTTCAGGTCGACGATCTTTCGGGCGCAGGTTCGGCTTCCCGCCGCCTCCCGAACAATATCGGCCCCGGGATGGGCCGCCTCAAAGGCCTTCTCCATTTTATACAGGGGGAGGGTTAGGCTTCCCGCGTGGAAAATAATTATCTTCCCCTTTATTTTTGAAACCTTAGCCTGTGCCCTCGCAAGTGATGGGGCCAAAGCAAAAGAAAAAACAAGCAAAACCAGCGCTAAAAAGAGAAAAACCCCTTTTACCTTTTTCATCACCACACTATCCTCCTTATCTTTCTCCTTTTTCTAAAACATATGAACGGCGGATGCCTTAAAGGTAATATTTGCTATCTCCCCATTTTTCAACCCCATGTCTTCAAGGGACTGTTTGGTTATCATCACGTTGAATGGGATACCCACATCCACGGTTACTTTGGCAATTGCTCCGGAATTCGTTATTTTTATGATTTTTCCCCTCAGAGAGTTTCTGGCGCTGGATTTAAAGGGTTGTTTGGAAATCAAGATTTCCTCCGGTCTAATGGAAATAAACGCATCTCCTGACCTGCAATTAGCGGA
>JALTEW010000194.1 GCA_027073795.1 bacterium
GGTTAATGGTGGGTATGGATGATTCGCTTGCTTCGCTTTATCAAACAAGCAGTCCTGTATCACCAGAAAATCCATGTCCGTCTTCATAAAGCACCTGAAGGCGTCTTCCGGCGTGCACACTATGGGTTCGCCCCTCACGTTAAAACTTGTGTTGACCACCATTCCGCATCCCGTATGTCCCTTGAATGCCTTGATCAACCTCCAGAAACGCTCATTTGTTTCCTTATGGACCGTCTGGATACGCGCCGAATAATCGACGTGGGTAACCGCCGGGATATCCGATCGGCGGAAGTAGAGGCGCTCGTATAGTTCCATCGCGTCATATCCCTCAGGAGGCGGCCTTCTGTGTTCCTCCTGAACCAGGGCAACCAAAAGCATATAAGGCGAAGCCCTGTCCAGATCAAAGTACTCTCCCACATCTTCGGCCAGAACCGCCGGAGCAAATGGCCTGAATCCCTCACGGTATTTGATTTTCAAGTTGAGCCGCTTCTGCATGTCCGGATTCCTGGGGTCTGCCAGAATGCTCCTGTTCCCCAAGGCCCTCGGCCCCCATTCCATACGGCCCTGGAACCAGCCGACAATCTTCCCTGCCGCCAACTGCCGCGCCACATCCTGGCACAGTCTGCCAAAGTCGTCATATTGTCTGTAAGGCGCTTTATGTTTTCTACCTAACCTGCGGACATCACTATTGGTATATCCAGGCCCCAGGTATGATCCGTGAAGCGCATCCTGGCCTGCACACGTATTGTTTCTTTTCACCCCCTGCCAAATGTAATGGGCGGCATATGCCGCCCCCAAGGCCCCGCCGGCGTCTCCAGCGGCAGGCTGTATCCAGATGTCATCAAACAGGTCGGCGCGAAGAAGCCTGCCGTTGGCCACGCAGTTAAGGGCGACTCCACCGGCCATTACCAGATCCCGGCAGCCAGTAAGTTCCCTGGCGGTGAACGCGAGTCTCTTTACGGCTTCTTCTGTCACCTGCTGGATTGCAAGGGCCAAATCCGCATAGGCTAAGGCAAGCCCGCTTTCTGGTTCCCGCCTTGCTATGCCAAACAGGTCTTTCCACTTCTTGTCCTTACACATCGTAAGCCCTGTGGCATAGTCGAAGTAGTCCATATTGAGCAAAAAGGAGCCGTCTTTTCTCAAATCCACCAAATGATCCAGGATAAGTCTTTTATACTTTCTAACCCGTTCACCCCTTATGTTACCGTACGGGGCGAGCCCCATCAATTTATACTCCCCGCTGTTGACCTTGAACCCGCAGTAACAGGTGAATGCCGAATAAAGCAGCCCTATTGAATGCGGAAAGGGCACTTCCCGCAATATGCTGATATTATTCCCCTCGCCAAGACCGATAGTAGTCGTGGCCCACTCGCCCACGCCGTCTATGGTTAATATGGCGGCCTGATTAAATGGTGACGGATAAAAGGCGCTGGCTGCGTGTGACAGGTGGTGCTCAGGAAATAAAAGCAGGGGTTTTCTGTTCAACCTGCCGGATTCGATTTTCTCAAACTCTTCCCATAGCATGTGCCGCATAAAGAGCTTCTCCTTAATCCAGGCCGGGATGGCGGCCAAAAAGCCCTTTAAGCCTCTTGGTGCAAAGGCGTGATAGGTCTCAAGGAGTCGCTCAAACTTGAGGAATGGTTTATCATAGAAGGCGATTGCCGCAACGTCAGAAACAGCCAGTCCTCCCTCTGATAACACGTACCTGACTGCGTTTGTTGGAAAAGACGCATCGTATTTCTTGCGGCTGAACCGTTCTTCCTGGGCGGCGGCCACAACTTCACCGTCCATCAACAGCGCGGCCGCGCTGTCATGGTAGAAGGCGGATATACCGAGAATTGCATTGGGCATGGTTTATTTTATGACCTAGAAAAGCGTATAGATAAACGGGGCAATGGCTGAGCCACTAGAGAGCACAATCAATAACCCGAACAAGAGAAGGGTCAGGATAATCGGAAGCAGCCAGAACTTTTTCCGCACTTTCATGAATCCCCACAGGTCTTTTAAAAACTCCATAATGGCCTCTTTAATGATTTTCTAATATGGTTTTTCCAAATCCCTTGCGGAAAAAAGGTGATCTCTGCTCATAAATACAGAACCATTGCCTTTCTTCCAGCTTTTTAAACGCAACGAATCGACCCCGAACATCTTTCTAACCAGACCAACTGGAGTCACAATCACAAAAAAAATAGCAGTTAGAAGCACCTTGGAAACTACGCCTCCCAGAAAGTGAGACAGCCCAAACCATCCCCAGGCCAATGGCTTGAAAACCGCCGGCCGGGTCATGGTCAGGATAAGGACGCCGATCGTGGGCACCAAAAGAGGCGTCTTCCCAAAAAAATAGACGATTAATAACAGGACAAGGGTCAGGGCCAATCCAGTGTCCTTAGCCATGTCAATAGTTATCTCTTTTTTGTTCATTTGAATAGGCACCTGTCTTTTTCTTGTCGTATTAGAAGATCACTACCTTTTTATAAAATATGTCTGTTGGTTAAATATTCATTAACAGCTTTAAACACTAATTCATGCCCATATTCCGACAAGTGAGGGTCCTTTTTGAAGTATATATTTTCAGGATGCTTCTCCTGCCTGAATA
>JALTEW010000195.1 GCA_027073795.1 bacterium
GGATATATTAACCCAATGTTTTTTGACGATAGAGAAAGCGTTGTTTTCGAATCTTAATAGGAGGCCCAGGGTATTTCTACTATGGTAAAAATACCCTGGGCAGGAAGAAAGAATCAAAAGGAGGGGAAGATGCCAGACAGTAAAATGCGAATCTTGGTGGTGGACGACTTCGCAACCATGCGGAGAATTATCAAAAACATCCTGAAACAGTTAGGATACGAAAATATCGCCGAGGCTGAAGATGGTAAAGTTGCCCTAAGGGCCCTCGAAAACCAGGATATTGACTTTATCGTCTCCGACTGGAACATGCCTAACATGTCAGGGCTTGAGCTTTTAAAGGCGGTACGTGCCAGCGAAAAATTCAAAGACATCCCGTTTTTGATGGTCACGGCCGAAGCCATGAAGGAAAATATTATTGAGGCCGTAAAATCCGGGGTCAGCAACTACATTGTAAAACCCTTTACAGCAGAAACAATGAGAGAAAAGATTGAAAAGATTTTCAAGGATTGAGAGATTCTTGGATAAAGAACTGAAAAAGGCCATCATATCCCGCCTGAAAGATGAAAACCCGAATGTCCGGCGGGGAGCCGCCATGGCCGCCGGTGAAAAACACATCACGGAAGCGGGCCCTACCCTCGCCACACTCCTGAAGGACCCTCAGTGGCAGGTCAGACAAACGGCGGCCATCTCTCTTGGACTGCTTGGAGAACAGCAGGCCGTTCCCTTCCTGAGAAAAATCATCGGGGCGAATGGGGGGAACGATCGGATACGCATTATCACTGTCCTCAGTCAGAAGGCAAAAACTCCAGAAGAGACAAAAGCTGTCCTCGCGAAGGTATGGGGAGATAACTTCAAGGAAAAGGAGACAAACCTTAACGTGTTGAGGGCGGCGGCCTGGGCCCTGGCACAAATCCAGCGCAAATCCATTATCGACCCGCTCATAGACATTCTCAAAGGGGACAACCCGGGACATATCACTGCGGCCCTGTCAGGACTGGCGGCAATGGGAGTCCCCGAATCCGTTCAGGAAATGGCTACCTGCCTCAACCATGAACAGTGGCAGGTTCGCCAGGCAGCGGCTATCGCACTGGGGAAGGTAAAGGCTGCAGAGGCAGCCCCGGCGCTGATAGAAAGGGCAACCGATCCAAAATGGGAGGTTCGGATGGAGGTTGTGATTGCCCTGAACCACCTCAAAACTGAAGGAGTGGAAAGGGTTTTTATCCAGGCCCTGAAAGACGAAAGGGCCGAGGTTCGGCGAGCCGCCGCCATCGCCATGGGAAACCTACGTGACGAAACTCACATCCCGGCACTTGTTGAGGCGCTCTCCGACAAGAGCTGGACGGTTCGCAAGGCTGCCCTTGCCTCACTGGGGAATATTCGTTCGGCTGCCGCCAACGATGCCATATTAAGGTGTTTTACGGACGAAGATGACGAGGTCAGGCAGGAAGCGGCGCTGGCCTATATAAGATGCACCCCTAAAAGAATATAGAATCGGAGGAACCATGATTAGAAAATCACTTCACATCAGAATGGACGAAACCCTATACGAAAACCTCAAGACAGCTTCGCGAGGGAACGGGAAGAGCATGAACAGCATCGTAAACAAGGCCCTTAACCTGGTGTTCGCCCCGCCGAACGTACCCGATCCACCTGGAGACATCGATTTTTCGAACCTTGCCGAACTTCTCGACATCCCAAGAGAAACAGTCGTGAGGCTTGCCAAGTATCTCGTTGATTACGTGGAATTCAAGGAATCAGAGGGGCTTTACCAGGAACTCGGCAAGCTTGCCCGTTTCATCCTTGAAAACCAGAAGGTATTGAACAGCACAAACATCAACGGCATTACTGAAAATGACATTCCTGAAACATCGAACCAACTGGAGGAAATCCTTGAGGCAACGGAAGAAGCCACAAACCAGATACTCACCTCTACGGAGGTTCTTCTGGACACCTTGGACGCCTTGAAAAAGGAGATAAGCGCATCCAACGCAACTATTGTAAACGGAGAGGCCAAGGAATTAATAGAAAAATTCATATCAAACACACAAAGCGAGTTGATGAAGATATTCTCCGCATGTAACTTCCAGGACCTGACTGGGCAACGCATCCAGAAAATTGTCTCCCTGATTAAAGATATCGAGGAAAAGATCCTCGACCTCATTGTGCGGTATGATTTAAGGAGGAAGGAGGCTGAATCCGGGATGCCCCCCCAATCACGTCTCGGGGCTGAAATTCCCCCCTCCATTCAACCCCTGCAAGGTCCCAAGCGAAAGGGAGAAGCCTTTTCTCAGAATGACATCGACTCACTTCTCTCAGACCTGGGGTTTTAGGGAGTCACGGAACGGGGAAAGGAGCAACTCAGGAAAAACCAGGATAGGTGGCGGGCTTTAGGAACCATTTTTATGGGTTTACACCGGAGAACAAGGGGTGTAAAAGTGAGAAAGATAAAACAAACCAGGGGAAGGGCTCAAACCCTCAGGCAAGACACCGGAGGGATTTGGAAACTTCCAGCGGATACCTCGAAGGGAACCCAGTTGCTTCAAGCCATAAAAGGGGTTTTGGAAAGTTAACGCACCCTATTGTCAAAGAAATAG
>JALTEW010000196.1 GCA_027073795.1 bacterium
GAATCACTTTCTTACCCACCACATCCCTGTACCTGGGGTCCTGGGGATTAACCGCCACAGCTGTGTCCCCCAAAAGGGTCTCTGGCCTGGTAGTAGCCACCACCACCTCTCCTGATCCATCTTCATAAGGGTAAGCAATATACCAGAGCCCCCCCTCCTCATCCTGATACTCCACCTCTAAATCCGAAAGGGCCGTGTGGCACCGGGGACACCAATTGACCATGTAGTCTCCCCGATAAATAAGACCCTCCTCGTAGAGGCGGACAAAGACCTCCCTCACCGCCTTAGAGAAACCCTCGTCCATGGTGAAACGGGTCCTTTCCCAATCGCAACTGGCTCCCAAACGCTTGAGCTGTTCTATGATGTAATCGCCATATTTGTCCTTCCACTCCCACACCCTCTTGAGAAAGTCCTCCCTGCCCAAATCGTGGCGGGAGAGGCCCTTTTGAGCCAAATCCCTCTCCACCACATTCTGGGTAGCAATACCCGCATGGTCCGTACCAGGCATCCAAAGGACATTATACCCCCCCATCCTCTTCCAACGGCACAGGATATCTTGGAGGGTAGAGTTGAGAGCATGACCCATATGGAGAGAACCTGTTACATTGGGGGGCGGTATAACAATAGAATAGGTAGGCCTGGAAGGATCCCGATCATCAGCGTGAAAAAAACCCTCCTTCAACCAATAATCATACCACTTCTCTTCCACCTTGGCAGGATCGTAAGCCTTGGGAAGTTCTACTTTGGCCATAATCAATCTTCCCCTCTTTCTTAGAATTTCCCCGTTACTTAGCCCCTGAAACCGTACAAATCAAGGGAAGCCATCTGTTAAAAGGTACAGAGAAATTCAAAGGCAGCCACGGCTTTGGAACCAGTGAATTCGTTCACAACGAAAAAGAGCACAGTGGCTATCCCGAAGATACCGACCCAGGCAGGTATGCTTCCCTTAGGCATAAAGGTCATGGCATAGCCGCCGAAAGCACGGCCGTATAGGGCAAGGGCAAATACGCAACCCACCCAAAGTAAAATATTCAGGCCTCCACTCAATACGGAATTGCCGAATCCACGAATTAAAAATTCAACGGGGCCGCCCGCCGTGGGGTATCTAACACCCAATTTCGCATATGAATAGGCATTGAATAACACTACAATTCCCTCGACTGCAAACGTACAGGGCATTACCGGCAATGGCCAAGATTGTGCGCCCAAAATCGAGAAGATTCCGGCGCCGACCGTGCCGCTCACGCCAATGGAAATGGCAAACCAAAGTCCGATTCTTTTTTCCCTTTCGCCTCCACAAAATTCCCTGATTATTTGGCCTTGGCCTGATTGGCCACGGATTGAATAGCTTCTTTTACTTTTTCTTCATCGGCCAGGTAATAATGTTTAATGGGTTCCAAAGCTTCATTTAATTCATAAACCAACGGGATGCCGGTGGGAATATTTAGTCCGGCTATCTCTTCATCGGAGATATTGTCCAAATACTTGACCAGAGCACGCAGACTATTGCCATGAGCGGCAATGACCATCCTCTTTCCTTCTTTGATGGTCGGAGCGATCGTATCGTTCCACAACGGCATAAAACGATTAACCGTATCTTTTAAACACTCGGTTAGCGGCAGTTCGTCTTCCGGCACATCTCTGTAGCGCGGATCGTGTCCGGGATAACGTGGGTCGTCTTTGGTCAATGCAGGAGGCGGCACGTCGTAACTACGGCGCCATTGATGAACCACTTCTTCGCCGTATTTTTTAGCGGTTTCTGCTTTGTTTAATCCCTGCAGAGCACCGTAATGGCGTTCGTTCAAGCGCCAGGAACGTACCACAGGAATCCACATCAAATCCATTTCATCCATCACAATCCACAGGGTGCGAATGGCGCGTTTTAAAACGGAAGTGTAAGCAAAATCAAATGTAAAACCGCTTCTAAGAAGCTGCTTTCCCGCTTCGTGCGCTTCCTGAATCCCTTTTTCCGACAAATCGATATCCGTCCAACCCGTAAATTTATTTTCTCTGTTCCAAACACTTTCACCGTGACGCAAAAGAACCAATTTATACATGATGATACCTCCACTGCTTTTGGCCTAATCTGTGAGCTTTATCAATCCAAATCCCATTTTCTGGGGCTTTGGGGCCATTTGCACCCTCTCTCCTCTATCCACAATCCCTGATTGAGTACTCTTTTCCCGTCCTAACCCCTAATTCCTCTCCTTTTTCCTACGAATTCTGCCCTTTTCCCCTTTTCCAGACACATCCCTCCATTACCACCCCTCTGATCTCCGCCTTTCCCTACCTTGCGCAAATGCCAGCAGGTTGTATACACGTCTGAAGGCTCTATGCCCAGAACCAGACCTCCCAAATCTTATCTTGTAACACCTGCCGCTCTTTATCAATCAGCATGCTGCCCCATCCTGTTATGAGTCTTCTCTGTCACCCGAATTACCCTGGTGAAGATGTAGCTCTCGCCAAGGAAAACTTTCTCGAGAAGGAGGTCCATACCCATAAAAGCCTTGCCCCTTTCCTCTAAAAGCTTTTATTTTATTATATATTTGATAGAATAAAAAAAGAGTATGTCTTCCCC
>JALTEW010000197.1 GCA_027073795.1 bacterium
AGAGGGATACGAGTTTTTCCATAACCGGGAGAAGAAATACCGCACTCATAAGGAGCCATTTTAACCCGCGTAGGCTTACGCTGCCCCAGAAGATAAGACGCCACAACCGCGAAGGCGGCAAACCCGACAACCACCAAAACCAAAATTAAAATAGGAAGATATGCTCTCAACATCGCCAGCTCCTTCTTTTTTACCTACCTTAATTTGTGAAATTTTTCATAGCTCGGTCTTTCCTATAGCAAATGGCATGTGTTTGTCAAGGGGAATTTTGGGTAAATTAAAAAAATTCTTTGAGGCGCTATGTCTCGCAACAAATAATACATACAACTACCATCCCCATAAAATTGTTAGAGAATTTAGTAATTTTCACTGATTAAGATTTCACGGGGTTGTCATTGTTAGTCAGAAAAAAGCCTGGAGGCATTTTCTCTGAAGGCGGCACGGTCAGTCAATCGCATCAGGTTCTCCCACCGCTTCTGTAATGCGATTAGATCGTTAAAGGGATCCCGACTGCCAGAAAGGGCCTTACGCATGAGGACAACCGTTTGAAGCGCCTCGCGTGCCCCCTGCTCATCCCCAGATTCTTCATACATGGCTGCAAGAATATGGGATGCCTTTTCGGCCTTCTGCTCCAGATCTTCCTTTAAAAAGGCGCCTGGATACGGATTAAAATCTTCTGGCCTTACCCTAACCATGCCCTCAATATCCCTCTGCCTTTTTATCTTCTCGCGTTCGAAGAGAAACCGAAAAACATCTTCCCGGAGACGGCGCCAGGCGGGGTGCGATTTGGGGGGTGGAAGGTGCTTAATGGCAAGGGTATTGTCAATGAAAAACCTGAAACCAAACATCCTTGAATTGATGAGGAAATCGATATCCTCCCCCCTTGGTACCAATGGATCGAAAGGTACTTTCACAAACAGGTTGCGATGTATGACTATGTTCCCACCAAAAACAAAAGGGGTTTCCTTAAACCTCGGCGGAGACACGATAAACCGGTCAAAGGCCTCGTTCATCCTGTCAAGCTGATCCCATGCGTCCATCCACGGTTCGTGGGATTTGTTGAGGTGAACCTCGCCATTTTCCTGCAGATAGTAACCGGCCACGGCATAAACAGGGATGTTTTGATATTGCCTTCCAATATATTCGGTCGCCTTGTCGATAAATTTCGGGTCTTCAAAAACCTCATCATCATCGATCAGGATGGCCGCTTCAGAACCCAGAACGTGCGGCACGAACGTGCAGAGATTCCTGACATTAGAATATCCCCGCAACTGGAGCAGGTCCTTTAGATCCTTCCTTCCTTCCCCTTCGAGCATCTGATGAACTTTACAAAGATGTGAAAACCCAAAACGATGGATGGGAATATCAACCTCTTTCCTGGCCTCATCGATGATCCCTTTTACCTTTTTTTCTACCTTTTCCGCAATTTCCTCCGATGTGGGAACGGCAAGAACAAT
This sequence comes from bacterium, assembly GCA_027073795.1. Taxonomy (GTDB): domain Bacteria; phylum Desulfobacterota; class S145-22; order S145-22; family S145-22; genus S145-22. The sequence continues at coordinate 1,458 of JALTEW010000197.1, forward strand.
AACAGTAAAATTCTTTTTCTCAAGAATTTCAAGACTCTTGAGCAATCTCAGGAGTGTCCCTTCGTGATCCAGCGGAATGGGATGGTCATAGATGGCATCACCAGGCATCCAGCCCATATCACTTCTTCTTGCCCAATAGGATGGAACGACTATGCACAAATCACTTTTCATTAACTAGTTCTCTTCCCAGCAATAAACTCTTCCGTCATCTGGTAGGCTTCGCTATCAGGGAATTGCCTCGGGGGGTGTTTCATAAAATAGGATGAGGGCGAATAAAGAACCCCGCCGATCTTCCTGTCAAGAGCCAGTTTACAGCAGCGTATTGCATCAATCACGACGCCACCGGAGTTTGGTGAGTCCTCAACTGACAGACGCAGCTCCAAATTCATCGGAACATCTCCAAAAAGTCTTCCTTCCATGCGAATAAAGCAAACCTTATTGTCCTTCTGCCACGCGACGTAATCGCTGGGGCCCACATGAATATCGTAGGCGTCCAGTCTCTTTTTAAGCACCGATTGGACAGCCTCGGTTTTTGATTCCTTTTTGGATTCCAGCCGTGAGCGGTTAAGCATATTGAGAAAATCTGTATTGCCACCTGTATTTAGCTGGTAGGTTCTTTCGAGCTTCACACCTCTATTTTTAAATAGGTCTGCAAGGATGCGATGAACAATCGTTGCCCCTAACTGAGATTTAACATCGTCGCCGACAAGGGGAATCCCTGCCTCTTGAAAGCGCTCGGCCCATGTTTCATCACTCGCGATGAAGACAGGCATATTGTTAATCAGAGCCACGCCTGCCTCGAGAACGCAATCCGCATAGAACCTTACAGCTTTCTCTGAACCTACCGGAAGGTAATTCAAAAAAATTTCTGCCCCGGAATCCTTCAGCGTCCTAACAATGTCCTCACGGGTTGCTTCCTTTTTATCACTCACAACAAAGGTACGTGAAGCATCGTAATTCTTCATATGCTCTGAAATACCATCTAATATCTTTCCCATAGAAACCTTTACCCCCATAATGGGGATATTAGGTTGAAAGACCTTTGTACAGTTTGGGGGCTGAAAGATGGCCTCAGAAACATCTTTACCGACCTTTCTGGCGTCCACGTCAAACGCTGCGACCACTTGTATGTCAGAAGGCTTATACCCCCCAATCTCTGGGTGCATCAGTCCAATGGGGTTCTGTCCATTCTCTTCTCGATAATATTCTATTCCCTGTATCAAGGAAGAGGCACAGTTTCCGATGCCGCAAATCGCTACCTTAATCTTTCCCATACATCACACCTCCTGTCGTTGCTTCAAAACCTGTCGCAAGGCCTTTCTCTCCATTCGCCTGACCGCGCGGCTGACCGTTGCAAAGTGAATTCCCAAATACCCTGCTATTTCATTCAGGGTATACCTCTGTTGAATATAGGCGTAGTAAATACGCACATCCCGCTCTTTCCGTGTAAGCCTTTTCTCTCCCATAATATCTTTGAGCGGCAGCCGATCCTTGCCCGCCATCGAAAAACTCATATCATGTTTATCTGTTTTTTGCACCAGAATCATCTTCTTGACTCTTTCTACAAAAGAATCGCTTCCAAGGAACACGCGATGCCTCAAATCCCGCCACGAAAATTTGTCTTCCCCCCCATTGAAGATATAATGTCTGTATTTCTCAATGGCCAGGTCCCTATCCTTTCCGGAAAAGCAGGAAAGAATCCACTGAGTAAAAAGAAATGCAGGGCGATAATCCCTCAGAATGGTGGGGAGATAACTACTCCAAGGCCAGGCTTCAGGGTCACGAACCAGGTTCGCCCTGACAGGGTTTAGCATCATGTGACGGTGCAAAGGGAGAAGGTAGCGTGTTTTTTCAATGATAATCGATTTAAACCGCTCCCCGAAAAGGGGCCCCTGTCGTCTGTACTTTCGGTTGAAAATCTGGGTGTAAAGGCCGTTCACCTGACGCATCCCTCTGGAAAGATTACCATAGGGCGTTTCCAGTATGAGATGGTAGTGATCATTCAGCAAACAATAGGAATGGCAAAGCCATTTAAAACGAAAAGCCGTTTCGGACAAGATTTCAAGAAATTTATTTCTATCCGATACCTCACGAAAGATAACTTCGGAATCCCTGCTACTTGTCTTTATATAATAAACCCCGCCCGGATATTCACAGCGTGCTGGCCTTGCCATACCTTCAAATATATACCTTGTTTCTGAAAATGCAAGACCTGTCCCCTCAATTCTAAAAACCTTTTGCCATGTTAAAGTGCAACACCACAAAAAATTTCTATTTTGAGGGATTTTTCTGTTGTAAATATTTGTGAAACCCTCCCTTGTGATCGGTTCTTGAATCGTCTATACTCAAAAGAAATTGGAGGAGTAGGCAATTGAAGATATTAGCCATCAATGGAAGCCCGAGAGGAGATAAAAGCAACACACAGATAATTCTAAAGGCCTTTTTAAAAGGAGCGATCGCGGCGGGCGCAGAAGCTGAAGTTATTCTTCTCTCTGAAAAAGAAATCCACCCTTGCAAGGGTTGCTGGGCCTGTTGGACAAAGACGCCGGGCAAGTGTATCCAGAAGGATGATATGGATGATATCTTGCCAAAAGTCTGGGCAAGCGATCTGTTGATTTTTGCCTCACCTCTTTACGTGGACTGCGTTTCCGCACAGATGAAGACCTTTATGGATAGAATGCTTCCCGGGCTCTTGCCGAATTTTGTCAAGATTAACGATGTCTGGCGCCACCCATTGCGTTATGGATCTCCCCCTAAGGTAGGCGTTGTATGCAACAGCGGATTTCCTCATCTGGAGCACTTTCAGGTGGTACACCACCTTTTCAAACGGGTTGTTTTGAATATGCACACGGAAATTGTCATGGAGATCTACCGGGCAGGCGGTGAAATTCTGAGAGCGAAAAACCTTTTGCTTAAACCTCTTATCATGAGATACAAGAAACTTCTTGAAAAGGCAGGGAAAGAGGTGGTTCGTGAAGGAACACTTTCAGAAAAACTTAAGGCACAACTTGAGGCAGACATTGTATCTCCTGAGAATTACATCAAGAATGCCAACGCGTACTGGGACAAACAACTTGCGAAACTTAACCCGTCTTTGCAGAAAAAATAGTTAAAAGGGTCCCAAAAACCTGCCTTTCAGGCATCAAAGTTAATAATGTCCATAGGCTACAATCCCGGTATTTTACCTGGCCCCATGCCTTCCGAAAAGCCTCATTTGCTCATCAGGTGGGTGACCGCCTTTTCCAGACCTTCCAGCGTCAATTCAAACATGGGAAAAATCTGGCGTATCAACCCAATGCTGCGCGTGTATGGCCATTCCTCCTCAAACTTTGGATTTAGCCACACACTGTGTGGAAACGTCTGCGCGATAAATCGGAGCCGCTCAATGCTGGGAATCCGGTTGTATTCATCGAAATAGATCGAGCCGCCGGGGGTCATCAACTCCCAGTTGGCCATGCTGGCATCCCCCACGATAATCACCCGGGATTCAGGGTCCATCCGTACAAAATCCTCTACCTTCACCGGCTTTGCATAACGCCTCGGGTCCTCCCAGACCTGATCATAAATCGTGTTGTGAAAAAAGTAGGTCTTTAGAGCCTTGAACTGGTACCACGCATGGTTAAAAAGAAGCTGGACCACGGGAATATAAGGATCCATGGACCAGCCTCCGTTGTCAATCATCAGGACAACCTTCAGCTTATCCTTGAGGCTGCGGTCAAAGACAATCTCTATTTCCCCCGCGTTGCGCATCGTTTCATAGATCGTCTTATCCACATTGACCTGGTCCTTCGGGCCAACGGGAATCAGCCTTCTCAGTCGCTTCAGGGCCTCACCCATCTGAGCCTGAGACAAATGGCTGTCCGCCGAATAGTCCCTGTAACGACGTTCCAGGGCCACCTTGATGGCGCTCTTGTTGTGGGAACGTCCTCCCACACGCATCCCCCCGGGGTGATAGCCGGAGTGTCCAACGGGAGACGTTCCCCCCGTCCCAATCCACTTGTGCCCCCCGTGGTGCTCTCCCGTCTGCTCTTTCAACCTCTCCAGGAAATACTTCACAAGATCCTCGGGGGTGTATTGCTTCAACTTTTCCGCATCAAGTCCCAAGGCCTCCGCCACCCACTCGGGTCGTTTCAGCCACTCCTGGAGCAGAAGCTTTGCCGCCTCGGTTAAATCGGCCCCTTCCGGGTCTGGAAAGTCTGCCCCTTCGAAGTAATGGGCAAAAACACGGTCATAAAGGTCGAAATACCGTTCGCTTTTAATAAGGATAGCACGGGCCGTGGTATAAAAATCGTTGAGATTACGGATAAGCCCCATCCCCAGCGCCTTTTGCAAACGCAGGAATGAAGTCGGGCTGACCTGAATCCCCGCTTCCTTAAGTTCATAAAAGAATTCAACAAACAAGAGCGCTCACATCCTCCGAACCCGTGCTGTTCTCGACAGGGCAACCGCATAGTCCGCGCTTTTTTTGAACAGAACACCCAGAAAGGGAATGGCCCCCTTCTGCAGGGACTTGAGGTGAAAATCCGGATCCATGTTCAGGGCTCGTATCCAGTTAATCAATTCCCGCGTGGCAGGCTTTTTCTCCACAGCCGGCAAGTCCCGAAGCTTGTAAAAGGTATCAATGCAGACCTGCGCAAGGCTCTCCTCCAGGTCGGGAAAGTGCACCCGGACAATCTCCCGCATCATCTCACGGTCCGGAAAGGCGATATGATGAAAATTACATCGCCCCAAGAAGGGGTCGGAAAGGTCCTTTTTGGAGTTCGAAGTAATAACGATCACCGGGCGGTGTTTTGCCTTGATGGTCTTATCAATCTCAATGATGTCGAACTGCATCTGTTCCAGGATATCCAGCATGTCATCCTGAAAGTCGGTATCCGCCTTGTCAATCTCATCAATCAGAAGCACCACCCGCTCGTCTGACACAAAGGCCTGCCCGATCTTGCCCATCCGGATGTATTCCTCAATATTGCTCACGTCGCGGGTGGAATCTCCAAACCGGCTGTCGTTCAGGCGTGTCAGGGTATCATACTGGTACAGGGCGTCCACCAGTTTCATGCTCGACTTCACATTTAGGACAATCAACGGCATATGCAGGCTTTCCGAGATGGCATAGGCCAGCATCGTCTTTCCCGTCCCTGGCTCACCCTTCAAAAGAAGGGGCATCTCAAGGGCCATGGATACATTAACAATCTGTTTGAGGTCGGGGTCGAGGATGTATTTTGATCCTCCCTCGAACTGCGTTACGTTGGCTGTCTCATTCACATGAACTCTCCTTCTCAATTTTATCATTAAATTATTAGTCATTTTTCAGGGGAAGTCAAATAAATACCCCTATCGTTTAGCATTTTGAAGTTCAGACCTGACATCTTGCTTTGTTGACCAAAACAGGTATCAATGATATTTCACTAAAAACAGTGAATCAGGAGGGATTACGCTAATTGAAGATCCGAAAATACAGGGTTAAGTACTACAACTTCTTTTCGCATTTCTATGACGGGTTTATCGCCCTCCATTCCAAAGATCTCCAGCAACAGGCCCGAAATTTCCTTATTTCCACAATCAACCCGCGGGGTGACGAAACCATCCTCGATATCTGCACAGGCACGGGCTCCCTTCTCCCCCTGTACGCAGAGAAGGTTGGTGAAAAGGGCCGAGTCATCGGCATTGATTTCTCTTCCGGCATGCTGCAGGTAGCCCGGCAGAAAACGAAACACCTGAACAATGTCCTTCTCGTTCTCGCGGATGTCGCCGCCCTACCCCTTGGTTCCACATCCGTTGACGCGGTTAGCTGTTCTCACGCCTTTTACGAGCTGAAACAAGAAACAGCCACCTCATGCCTGCGAGAGGTCAAGCGGGTCTTAAAGAAAGATCGGGCCTTTTTCATGATGGAACACGAGATCCCCAAAAAGAGGTTTATCCGCTTCCTGTACTATCTGCGCCTTCTCTCCATGGGGTCAGATCGAATGAGAGAAATCCTAAAGGATGAAACCCGACGCTTTATCGAGGTCTTCACAAACGTTGGCAAGGTTGTTTCGCCCAGCGGAAAGTCTAAAATCATCATCAGCAGAAAAAATCAGAAAGTTTGAGGCGGATGAACCTTATTCCTTCTTTAAGATTAAAGCCATGCTTAAGCATGGTTATCATCACGGCTGTTCTGATAACCCTTTTTGTGAGTTGCGCGAAGATGGTTCCACCTCCTCCGCCCCCTATTCAGCCTACGGTTGGCAGCCGCCAGATCGGTATTGCTTCCTGGTATGGTAAGGATTTTCACGGCAAACCCACGGCCAGCGGTGAAATCTACAACATGTACGACATGACCGCCGCACATAAAACACTTCCGCTCGGCACCCAGGTTATGGTGACAAACCTTGAAAATAACCGTTCGGTGAAGGTGACAATCAATGACCGCGGTCCCTTTGTCAAAAACCGCGTTATTGACCTGAGCTACGCGGCGGCCAAATCCATCGGGATGGTAGGTCCCGGAACGGCTGAAGTTATGATCGAGGTGCTTAAAACACCTTCCGGGAAGAAGGCTCCTTCCCCTGAAGGGCTTTACACGCTTCAGGTTGCCTCTTTCATCAATAGGGAAAACGCGGACCGCCTGGCGGCCAAGCTCAGCCATCTTGTCGATAATGTTTATATTGTGTTATATAGAACGGGCGAAACAACCTATTATCGTGTAAGGGTGGGAACATTTGAGTCCCGGGAACTGGCCATCAGGGAGGGAGAAAGGCTGACCCGCCATGGTTATAACATCCTCATCGCAAGATATGAGTGACGACTTCGTAAAAAACCAACGATACAAGGCAAAGTGCCAAAGGCAAAATTATGATCATACAGGGACACAAGGGTTCAGGGAAAGACCGAGACCTTTATGTCTTTGCGCTTCCATGTAAAGGTATGTTTTTCATAAAGCTGCCGTTCAATAGCAGGAACCTGACGTTTGGTGCAGTTGCTTATGCCGCCAATGTGGATAAGGGTTTTCTCCGAAGGGTGCAATCCACCGCCGGGTCAAACGACTTTTCAGGAATCGTCGATATATTGCTCTGGGTTCTAATTGGTATCGTGGTTCTCG
>JALTEW010000198.1 GCA_027073795.1 bacterium
CGATTGACGACTGAACAATTTCCTCGGGTGTAATGGGAATATAGGGGCTTTGTTTTCTTGTTATGCGGCTGCCGGTAATAGCGGCGGTAATGATAAGTGGTTCCACGTTTTCCCGTTATCTTCGATTTGACTATTTTAAATTGCACATAAGTATTCAACTTATAGGATCAGATTTCTCTTGACACCAGGCCGTTTGTCGGGTCTCCCTCTGTGACCATCTTTTTCAAGATGTTTCTTTCATGCTGGTTTGGCAGGTATCCGGCGATGAAACATTCCAGGATATTCAGGCCATCCTGATTTGTAAAAAGCGCATTGGCCTCAGCATATCCCTTTTCATCAATCCTTTTAATGGTAAATGCGCATGTGACGGTGTCCCCAAAATAGACTGGCCTTTTGAATTTGAATGCCATCTCCGTTGCCAGCCACCCGATCTGCCCGCCGATTTCTGTAATCATACTACCTACGAGGAGCCCATGGCAAATACGTCCCGAAAACCCCTTTGCCTTGGAAAAACGATTGTCAAAGTGGACAGGATTGTAATCCCGGGAGATGTTGGCAAAGTTCTTCATATCATTTTCAGTAAATCTCCTTGTCACCGTGAACGAGTCACCCGTTTTTAATCCCTCTATCGTCTTTTCACGAATCTCCGTCATGGATGCATCCCTTTAAGAGGCTAACCGGATGATAAAACCCATATATAATATTTTTTTGCATGGCCGGTGGATTTTGTCAATAAAATATAAGGCATCATTTCTATTCTCCCTTCCACTTTTTTACCCCCTGTCATTGGAGACTTTCCATTGCCGCCTAACCCTAACTTTTTTCAGACTCAGCTTTATTAGGGCGTATCTCCACAATGGTTGCCCCCCATCCCCCCGCCTCCTCCGGGGCGTCATAAAAGTTTACGGTCAGGGGAGATTTCTCAAGGATACCACGTACAATTTTTTTCAAGGTTCCCGTCCCTTTTCCGTGAATGATACGGACTTGTCCAAAACCTTTTTCTCCGCACTTTTCAAGGTAGTCGTTAAGAAGGGGTTTGACGTCCCGGGGGTGAAAGGTATGAAGGTCCAAGATGTCCGTGACAGGAAAATTTTGCGGGGCAGGATGAAAATCATGGACAAGGCGTTCAGTAACTTCACGGTCGGCCTCGGGGAATGGGAAGGCAGGAAGGGTTTCGATGGTTACCCATCGCAGCTCCCGGCATTGCACAGGAGAGGGTTCTCCTTTTTCAATAAGTGCGGTGAAGGTATGAAGGGTAATGGTAAAAGGAGCGTATTCGTAGGCAACAGTTGTATATGGGATGACATGGAAAAGGTGGATGTCTAATTCCTCCAGGATTTCACGATGCAGACACTCTTCCGGAGTTTCGTTGGGTTCCACCTTCCCACCAGGAAATTCCCAGAGCCCTCCATGGAGCCCGCCGGGATTCCGCTGGGTGATAAGAATCCTGTCCCTCGCATCGTTGAAAATAATCGCTGCGGAAACAGTTAAATGTGGTTTTTCCATCACTTTCCTTATCTTATACTCTCCTATCCCAGGCTTTACGGTGTGTCAAGGGAGGAATTTTTACGGTTTCTTTCCTTGATTTTATTTGGGTGATGTATTAGACTAAACAGCCAATGTGAAGTAGTTTGGTTAGAAGTTTTTGAGGGTGTGTGTTTGTCTAAATTAATTTTGAAGGAGGTTTTATTATGAGTCGTTGGTTGCCAGTAGGGGATGTTTTGAGAATGAATGCTATGCTCTATCCTGATAAGATGGGGGCGAAGGATCTTTATCGTTCCATGTCGTTCAAAGAATGGAACGAGCGTTCTTGTCGCCTTGCCAATGCCCTGTTGGGGTTGGGGCTTCAAAAAGGGGACAAGGTTGCAGCCATTGCCTATAACTGTGTGGAGTGGATGGAACTTTATGCTGCGGTGGCGAAAGCGGGGCTGGTGGTTGTACCGATTATGTTCCGGCTTGCGGGGCCTGAAATTCAATATATTTGCGAGAATTCCGAATCAAAGGCCTTTATTGTGGCAAAAGAGTTTGTCGAAACGGTCAATGGTATCCGTGGAGACCTCAATATTCCTGAAGCCAACTATATCTTTTTCGGGGATGAAAAGGCCCCGGAAGGCTATCAACATTATGAAGACCTGGTTTCCGGGGCGTCCGATGCAGAACCGGACGTTGAGATTCACCACCGTGATCCCTGGACAATCATGTATACATCTGGAACCACGGGAAAACCCAAAGGGGTTGTGCGATCTCACGAAAGCTATATCGCTCAGTATCTCATCAACGAGGTGGAATTCGGTTTTAATAAAGATGATATTGGCCTTCTTGTCATGCCCATGTGTCATGTCAATTCTATCTTCTACTCATTTGTCTTTACCTATTGTGGAGCGGGGGTGTGTGTGTACAACATGGTCAGCTTCGATCCGGAGCATCTCCTCAAGGTTATTTCGGAGGAGCGGATTACCTACACCTCTCTGGTCCCCACGCATTACATCATGATTCTTTCCCTGCCGGATGAGGTCAAGGCAAAGTATGATGTGGACTGTATCCGCAAACTGATGTGTTCATCTGCACCCGCCCGGGAAGATACCAAACTAGGTATCCTGGAGTTTTTCAAGAACTCGGAACTCTACGAGGCCTACGGCTCTACCGAGGCCGGGCTGGTCACCCTGCTTCATCCCGAAGATCAGCTTCGAAAACTTGGTTCGATTGGGCGTGAGGTGATCGGGACCGACCGTATCAGATTGCTGGATGAGGACCGTAACGAGGTTCCTGACGGCGAGGTAGGGGAACTTTTTTCCCGGACCCCCATGGTTTTTGACGAGTACTGGAAGATGCCTGAAAAAACGAAGGAGGCGTTTTTCGGCGAGTATTTCAGCGCCGGAGATATGGCGTATCGTGATGAGGATGGTTATTACCATCTCGTGGACCGAAAGAACAACATGATTATTACGGGCGGTGAAAACGTCTTCCCGACCGAGGTACAAAACGTTATCGGAAAAATGGACGCGGTAAAAGATGTGGCCGTTATAGGCGTGCCCCATGAGAAGTGGGGAGAGGCCATCAAGGCCGTTGTTATTCTCCATGAAGGGAAAACAGCAACAGAGGAGGATGTTATCAACTTCTGCCGTGGGAAAATAGCAAGATACAAGATCCCGAAATCTGTTGACTTCATCAAGGATGAAGAAATGCCAAGGACAGGAACGGGAAAAATCCTCCACCGCAAACTAAGAGAACGATACGGAACGTGGAGTCAGAAAAAATAAGTGGAAAACAATATTGACGTGAGGGACAGTCTATGTTGATTTTGGATGATGTATCGGTTGAGGCGGCTGGGAAGGAAATCCTTCATGATATCAATCTGGAGGTAAGACCCGGCGAAACCCATGTGCTGTTTGGTCCTAACGGAACGGGGAAAACGACCTTGCTCATGGCGATTATGGGGTTTTCCGGCTACAAGGTAACACACGGAAAAATTTCCTTCAACGGTGAGGACATTACAAACAAATCGTTATATGAGCGCGCCAGGATGGGGATAGGCATGTCCTTCCAGCGCCCACCCACTATCCGAGGCCTGAAGACACGTCAGTTGGTAGCCCTGTGTGGCAAGATGAAGAAAGACCCGGATGAACTGGCAAAGCGGCTCAATTTTGTGAGTTTTCTGAGCCGGGACGTAAATAGAAATCTCTCCGGGGGTGAGATCAAAAAATCAGAGCTCCTTCAGCTCATGGCACAAGACCCAAACCTGCTTTTGCTGGATGAGCCGGAATCGGGTGTGGACCTTGAAAATATCGCGCTCGTCGGTGAAGTGATTGCGGAATTGTTGGACAAGTCTATTAAGCACTTCGAGGAGCCGATGATTGAGCACAAGAAAAAACGGAAAAAGTCCGGCATCATCATTACCCACACGGGGTTCATCATGCAATATGTCCACGCGGACGCGGGGCATGTCATCCTGAACGGACGCCTATCTGGTGCCAACAATCCGGAAGAGATATTTGCCTGCGTGGGAAAGTTTGGTTACAAGGAGTGTGTGAGATGCATGGTTTGAAGGAAACAGCCCAAAAGGCCTTAGGCAAAAGGGCGGCAATAGGCAGGGATATCGACCTAAAACAGTATAAGTCGGAAACATTCGAACAGAAATCGACTGGGTTGGCTGGTATAAATGAAACAGACCTGTTGAGCGCAGGGATTATCCCTTCGGGCCGGGGGCGTTCAGGAAGTTATATTCAGGAAGACCATTCTGTAACCCATTGCAACATCACCCAAGACGGTGTGGAGATTTCTTCAATCGCTGAAGCTCTCAAAAGGTACAACTGGTTGGAGGATTACTGGTGGAAGGCTCTGGCAGTTGACACGGACAAATACACTGCCTTTACGGAGCTTCAGCCTTATCAGGGATACTTCATGCGTGTGGAAGCGGGTAAAAAAACGGTTTATCCTCTTCAGGCCTGTCTTTACATGAAGGAAGAGGGAATCTTGCAGAGCGTCCACAACATTGTGATTGCCGAGGAAGGCGCCGAGATGAACATCATTACCGGTTGTACCACGGCATCCAGCCTCCACTCGGGCCTCCACCTGGGTGTGTCAGAGTTTTATGTTAAGAAGGGGGCGAAGGTTACTTTCACGATGATCCATAACTGGAAGGAAGACGTGGCCGTCAGGCCGAGGACGGCGGTGGTAGTAGAGGAGGAAGGGGTTTTCATATCTAATTATGTGTGCCTCAAGCCTGTAAGGGACCTTCAGACATTTCCCACGGCGTATCTGAACGGTGAAAACGCTGTGGCCCGTTTCAGCAGCATCCTGGTAGCGCCGGAGGGATCATACCTGGATGCCGGTGCCCGGGTCTATCTCAAGGGACGTGGTTCACGCTCGGAGATCATCTCCAGAGCCATCAGCAGTGGCGGCACGATCATCGCCCGTGGGCACCTCATTGGGGACGCGGAAGACATCAAGGCCCACCTGGAGTGCCAGGGTCTTATCCTTACCGAGAGGGGAATTATCCATGCGATTCCGGAGTTGGAAGGTCATTTGAACGGAGTGGATATGTCTCACGAGGCGGCGGTGGGAAAGATTGCCCAGGAGGAGATCGAGTACTTGATGGCACGGGGACTTTCGGAAGAGGAGGCGACGGCGACCATTGTCAGGGGATTTCTGAACGTGGAGATAAAGGGGCTGCCCCCAGAGTTGAAACGGGAAATTGACCGGGCTATTTCTGAAAGCGAAAAAGACCTTTTTTAACGGAACCGTCTGTGCCTAAAATCGGGGCGCATATGTCCATCGCAGGAGGCGTTTCCAAAGCATTGGACAGGGGAAGTGAGCTGGGTCTCGATACCATTCAAATGTTCACAAAGAACGCCAACCAGTGGAGAGGGCGGTCCGTCACGGATGAGGAAAGGCAGCGCTTCATCCAGCGGAAAGCGGAAACGGGCATCGATCCAATCGTGGCTCATGACAGTTATCTGATTAACCTTGCCTCCCCTGACAGGGAAATGTTTGCACGATCCCTAACAGCCTTTGAAGATGAAATGGACCGTTGTCACCAGCTTGGAATCCGCTATCTGGTGATGCATCCAGGGGGGCACCTGGGGGCCGGTGAAGAACGGGGGGTAGAACAGATTGGAGAGGCTATTCGAGTTGCTTTGTTAGAAAAGGATGAAACAGGAGTTCAGGTGATCCTGGAAACGACGGCCGGACAGGGAACCCAGATCGGATACAGATTTGAACACCTGCGGGACATCATGGCGAAGGTTAACATTCCTCAGCGGATAGGGATATGTGTGGACACGTGTCATATCTTCGCCGCAGGTTACGACATCCGTACCAGGCAGGCCTATGAGGAAACCATGGCGGAATTTGACAGGGTTATCGGCATTGGAAACCTCTCCGTGATTCACGCCAACGATTCAAAAAGAGAACTGGGATCCCGGGTAGATCGGCACGAACATATTGGGCTGGGTCAGATAGGCGAGGACGCGTTTTCCTTTTTCCTGAACGACCCCCGATTATCCAACCTTCCCTTTATACTGGAAACGCCTAAGACATCGCCCGAGACGCAGGTACCTATGGATACCGTGAATGTTTCGCGCTTGCGAAAACTCATCAGGAGAAAACCATGAAACTACCTCGACTCATGATCATAGCAGGCGTGTTTCTGTTCTTTCTGACAGGTTGGGGAATCTCTTCTTCCCTGAGGGAACTTCCTCCTCTGTCTCCTCCAACCGCCTCTTCAGAAAGCATGGAGAATCAACCGGCCGGGCAAGGACAAACGGGGCAGAAGCCGGTGGAAAATCCACCTGCCGGGCTGCAAGAAAACGAAACGGCCCCATCCGGGGAAACCGAAAGGGCAAAATCATCGCAGGAGAAAATCCCGGCCCATGATTTGCATCCTGGTCTTCCTTTCTACCCTTCTCTGATACGCATTGGCAGGGAGGGAACTGTCTCACTCGATAATTTTACAGGGGCACCTGAATGTGGCGTGTGCCACAAGCAAATTTACGAGCAGTGGAAGGGATCCATGCATGCGGCGGCCTTTACTGATCCCATCTGGCGGGCGTTTGTGGCCATGGGATCCGAAGAAACGGGAGGAAAAATTGACAAGTTATGCATCGGTTGCCACACGCCCATTGGCTTGGTGACGGGAGATGTGAAAGATGCAGAAGGAATATTTTCCGAAGACACGGACCTTGTTTCCACCTTTGGGGTCCAGTGCGACGCCTGCCATGTCATGTCTGAAAGCCATGGGGCTGAAATCACGGCTGAGGAACCTGGGAACGGATCGTTTGCAATGGTACCCGGGAAGGTTAAGCGAGGACCTTACGAGGATTGTGATGCCAGAGAACACGAGGGGATCTGGTCTTCCCTGCATGTCACGTCCAGGATATGTGCCAATTGTCACCAGTCCTTCCATGGGAATGTTCCCCTGGAGCGAACCTACGATGAATGGAAACACTCCGTCTATGCCCGAGCAGGGATACAGTGCCAGCACTGCCACATGATGCCGGTTGACAAGGCCGTTGAAGCGGCTCGAACCCTTACGCCACCAGAGCTGACGGGGCCTGCGTCAGAGCTAAAGTCGGAGCGGGCACCTTTCTTCCCCCACTGGTTTCTTGGGGCGAACGTCCCCATGGCCCGTCAGAATGGTTATCAGGAACACGCCAGGGAGATGATGCATCGCCTGCAGACGGCGGCGGCACTGGAGATGGAGGTGTCCGATGCTGTGGTATCTCCTGGCCAGTTATTAAGGGTAAGGGTCAAGGTTCACAATGTGGCAGCAGGCCATAATCTCCCCACCTCGCTAACGGAGTTGAGACAGATGTGGCTGAATATTCAGGCATCGGATCAGGATGGAAGGTCTTTTTTTCACTCTGGTGAGCTAACGGACACGGGCGCCTTGGAACAAGGCACAAAAATATTTGATGCCTACGCGGTGGATGAAAGCGGTCAGCATACCCTCAAGCCCTGGAAAATCGATCACTTCCTCTGGAACCACACCATTCCTCCCAAGGGAATGGCCGTAGTGGAATATACCTTCCAGATCCCGAGAGGGATCCGTAAAGAAGTGCGGCTCGTCGTGAAACTCCGGTACCGATCGTATCCCCAGGCGTTTGTGAACAGTCTGTTGAAAGAGAAGTCATTTACGGTGCCGATCATTGACATGGTCGAAAAACGACTTGTTTTACCGGTAGCGGGTCAGTGATGACTTCCCCCAAAAACCTTTGACAGGATTTGTTGCTTGTGCTAAGAAAAAGGTGGAAGCCAACGTAGCTCAGCTGGTAGAGCAGCTGATTCGTAATCAGCAGGTCAGCGGTTCGAGTCCGCTCGTTGGCTCCAATGATTTCAAGGGGTTAGGTGATTAGGCCTAATCCCTTATTTTTTTATTGGTAACATACTGGTAACAAAACTTTCGATTTTCTGGCTTCAGTTAGTCAAAAAATTGACCAACGGAGTCAAGGGGCCCCCCACCCCGCCGTTTTGAAAAGGGGAGGGGGTATGTGATAAAATCCAGGAATGAGACAAAAGCTGGCTATGGTGAACCTCATGTGATCCACCACACTTTGATTTATAGATTACTATATTCTTTCAATATCTTTTCGTAAGCCCAATTAATCTTTGCCAAAAGATCATTTTTCTGCTTTATTGAAGGTTCACTAGCATCTATAAATTTATCTGGGTGATAGGTTTGAACTAATTTTTTGTAAACACCTTTTATTGTGATGAGTGAATCTGTTCTATGAACCCCTAATATTAAATATGGATCCGAATTATTTTGTACTTTTTGAAATTCATTCCTGGCTTTCTCCCATTCTTCGTAAGCGTTGCGTTTAAAATTTTCAGCATCGTTTAATTCTTTTTTTGCTTTTTCAAAAAGTGCTTCTGCTTCAGCACGAATTTTTTCAATTTTTTTATCCATTCCATGATTTACTGGAATCTTCCTTGTTTTAAACAAGAGCATTACAGTAATCAAACCGATAAAGAAAATTTCAGCAGCTAAAATTTCTGTATTTATAGACCAGGGTAAATGATAAAA
>JALTEW010000199.1 GCA_027073795.1 bacterium
GGCGCAGTACAGACAGCGCCTCCTGTGAACCGCGCGTGAAGAACGTCACCGTGGCGTCCTCGTTCACCCGCTCGCGCAGATCGCGCAGGGTTCCATCGACTTGCGCACAGACCGCGGCCTTGGCAAGGCCCGGCCCGATCGCCTCTGCCACCTCGCGGAGCGAGGCGCCAGGGGTGACCTCCAACTTCGACCCGTCCGGCAAAGAGATATAAATCATGCTCTTTCCTCCTTCTTATGAATGGCACATCTTACACGCCAACGCGGTAGTTCGGCAACGAGCAGGCGACGACTCTAGTGGTCAGATTATATCTGCGCTTGACCTCCAGAGCCATAGATGCTAAGATAAAAGGGGTGAAAAAATGGTGCGATGAATGTTGACAAGGAACGACAGATCCTAGCGTTTATCAATAGTTGTCAGGAACCAGAAGATTTGCTAAAGCTCCCTTTAACACATCCTCAAGCATACGCTCTTTGTGAATACTACAGGGAAAATGGAAAGCTTGAGTCATTAGACAAATTGCTAGAGGTCCGTGGCATTGGCAAGCGAACACTTGAGAAGATCGAACACTGGGTTTTACCAAGGAAGATGGATAGATCAAGAACGCCCTCCAGAAGAGGGCGAAGTCAGCTAGAGATAGAGAAAGAATTTATTGGATTAGTTAAGAACCTACTTATTTCCCCCAAACAATTCATGCTCGCTCAGAAGCAGCTCCGACAGGGTGAAAAAGCTGTTGCCTTTTTCTCGGCGTTAAGCCACGGAGGTTCAAACGTTCTTGTTCTAGTCTCAAAACAACGCATTCTAGTGTTCTACCAATTAAATAAAAGAAGATCAGAGGTATTGTTTAGTTGTGCGCTAAGCAACATCAGAGAACAAGTCGGTATGTTCGACCTAAAAGGTAGACATTGCTCAGTTATGCTCCTAGATCACGAAAACTCTAAGCAAATTGTTGTCTCTAGAGTACCAATTAAGATTGCATCCCGTGTGAAATTGCTAGTCGACGGCCCGGAGTCTGTAGGCCCCTTACCCGAAAGCAGAAACAGCACCAAAGCAGAGGTCATGTCGCAGAGGCACAAGGCAAAAACAGAGAATGCAAGACGAGAAGTCGGAGTTGAGTATCCGAGGCTTCCAAGGTTCTATATTGGTAATCTATACCTTCTCCCCGCATCTTTTTTCGGCATAATTGGATACTTGATCCTTATCTTTCATTGGGATATACAATTAGGGCTTCCCCTGTCATTAGCCCCTTTACTAATTGCGCTCTATATGATCATATCTGTGTTATTTATACGCCACCGGTATAATCAAAGATGCTTCTCAAAACGATTATCTGAAGCCCACCCCAAGATGACACCGGCACAAATACATCGTTTGCTTCAACACCTCGAAAAACATGGGGCAACTCTCCCGCCACTTGATGGGCTGAACCTAAGGGGCTACGAAAAACAAACTGTTGCTAAAGCAACTCCAGACTCTGGGCTGGGTGCTCCTGCAGGAAGCGATCCAGACCATAAACAGACTAACTCAAAAAGAGACGGCGTTGACTTCACACGTAACCAAGCTGTTTGGGTAGCCATTATTGGGTATTTGGTGCTTTATTCTCCTCTCTACTTTCTAGGCAAGATTAGCTATGGCTGGTTTATTGGATGCGCTGTAGTGGGGAGTATCCTGGGAGTGTTGGTCCTTCTTGCTGCTTTGACCAGTTTACTCTCTGGTCGGAAAAGAATTGCTATTGCTGTATCAGTCATGGCTCTTGGTGTAGTAATAGCTCTTAGCACTGCCTTCGGTGATCTACCAAGGCCGAATATCCGAAGTAACACACCTACTAAGCTTTCCCAGAGTCCAGCAACTGTTATGCCATCAGTTCCTTCTCAGAGGAGTGACCAAGACACCGGACACAAATGTTCAGATGTATCGAAACTTCAAACATCACTGCAGGGAGCTATTTCTGCTAGAATGTGGGGAACGGTGTCATCGATAGAGCTTCAGCCTCTAGACGGAGAAAAGTTCCTACTATTAATAACATGGAAGCTTTCCGACAGCGTAGCCCAGCAGTACTGGGAGTTTGAATACATAAATCTGCTAATTGAGTGGGCTCAGGCTGTCTTTACTGATAATCAATACGAATGCATAGAAACAGTCCAATCGCAGATGCTCGTACATATGGTGAGCATTTACGGAGGCGAGTCGTGGAGTCTAGGCATCCGAGCATCACTATCAAGGAGAACAGCGAGCAAGGTTGTAAACTGGCATACGTTTAAGGTGACACTCTCCCAAGATCCAGAGCTTTTCTTTGGCTCAGTTGCAGATGACGTGCTTCTAAACCTGTAGGGAATCTTCTGGTTGCCTCTTAATGACACGGTGGGTAGCTTACCTATCCAGTTATCAGAAGTACGCAAGATCAAGCGTGCGCTGCATTCGTGGGGAGTTTGCTCTAGTGAGTGTAATGGCATATTGACAGCCAAGCTCAAAATGCCTATACTGCTATCGACATGACAGAAGCTAACGGGAAGTTGCCCTTGATCGCTAGAAATGACTCCCCCAGCTTCTATTAT